>DATKRG010000067.1:0-7120 GCA_035532275.1 Streptosporangiaceae bacterium
CGATGAGCAGGGTGGGCGCGGTCACGGCCGCTAGCCGGGGGCGGGCGAGATCGGGGCGCCCGCCGCGGGAGACCACGGCCGCGATGTCAGAGCCGGGCTCGGCGGCGGCCCACAGCGCTGCCGCCGCGCCGGTACTGGCACCAAAGTAACCAACGGCGGCCTGTGCGGCATGCGGCTGGGTGGGCAGCCACCCGGTTACCTGGGCGAGGCGGCCGGCGAGCAGTTCGATGTCGAACACGTTGGCCCGGTTGAGTGCCTCTTCCGGGGTGAGCAGGTCGAACAGGAGGGTGCCCAGGCCAGCTTCATGCAGGATGCTGGCGACGTACCGGTTGCGGGGGCTGTGCCGGCTGCTGCCGCTGCCGTGGGCGAAGACCACGATCCCGGGTGCCTTCGCTGGCACGGTCAGGTACCCGGCCAGCTGGACCAGCCCGGCGCTGGCCTCAACCTCCTCGCCCCCGGCAGGCGGGTCAGCGCCGGGCGCTGTGCTGGCTTGCGCCGGCGAAGGCGGGGTGGCTGCGCGCTCCAGGCAGTCGATGACCTCGTCGTCGGTTGTCTGGGAGAATTCGGCGTAGAACTGGCCGATGGCCTCGAACCATGCCGGGGTGTCCACGCAGACCAGTTCGTCGGCCTCACCGCGGAATCCCGCTTCCCACCCGGGCGGCGCGACGGGCACGGCAAGCACCACCCGCGCCGCCCCTTGTGCCCTGGCGACCTGGCAGGCTGCCCGGGCGGTGGACCCAGTGGCGATGCCGTCGTCGACCACCACCGCGACCCGCCCATGCAGCGGCAGGCGCGCCCGCCGGGCCCGGTAGCGCGCAACGCGGGCTTCCACCTGCGCCTGCTCCCGGGCCTGGACCGCGGCTAGTTCGCTCGCGGAGACCCCGGCCAGGCGGACGAGTTCGGTGTTGATGACCACCACGCCGTCCTCGCCGACCGCGCCCATCCCCAGCTCGGGCTGGAACGGCACCCCGAGCTTGCGGACGATAATCACATCCAGCGGCGCGCCAAGCGCCTGGGCGACTTGCAGGGCCACGGGGACACCTCCGCGTGGCAGGCCAAGCACAACGACCTGCTCGCCGCGCAGGTGCTCCAGCTTCGCGGCCAGCCGCAGCCCCGCGTCGGCACGATCAGCGAAAACCATGACAGCCCCCTGGTGACTAGCTTTCCCCGGACCCAGCAGTGCTACCAGGGACCATGGTCCTGCAGGCCCTGGGCAGGGCCCGGATCGCCCGCACCCCGTCGGCGCCGCCGCGCTGGCATGGGCGGGCGCTCGTCATTCCTGGCCCGGACCTTTGCCCCTGATCAATGGCATCCTGCTGAGGAATGCTGCCAGGCGGGGAATGAACCGCAGTGGAGGTGTTCGGGGCGATGAGCCGACCGGTTGCCACCTCGCTGCGGCCCGCTGTACAGCAACGCCCGCGGCGGGTGCGCCGACGCGACGGCGTGGTAGTCCCGTTTGATCCTGCCCGGATCGAAGGCGCAGTGTCCCGGGCCGCCCGCGAGGCAGGGCGGCCCGCCCCGGCGCTTGCCTCGGCAGTGACAGCAGCGGTGGGCGCCGGGCTGGCGGCGCGGTTCGGGAACCGGCCGCCGGGTGTGGAAGATGTCCAGGACGCCGTCGAGCATGCGCTCATGACCCGCGGTTTCTCGGATCTGGCGCGCGCCTACGTTGTCTACCGGCACCGGCATGCGGAACTGCGCCGGGCCAAGGAACTGCTCGGGGTGCGTGATGATCTCAAGCTCGGCCTCGGCGCAGTTGCCGTGCTCAAGGAACGCTACCTGCTGCGGGGTGAGCGCGGGAAGCTGGCCGAGTCGACCGGGGAGATGATGGAGCGGGTCGCGGCCTGCGTGGCGGAGGCGGAGGAGGCCTGGTGCCCCGGATCGGCGGCCCGCTGGGCGGAGGCGTTCGCAGGTGCGCTGCGGCGGCTGGAGTTCCTGCCGAACTCCCCCACGCTGATGAATGCGGGGACCAGCCTGGGGCTGCTGTCGGGCTGCGTGGTGCTCCCGCTCGAGGACTCCCTGGTTTCGATCTTTCAGGCGCTCGGTCACGCGGCCCTGCTGCACCAGGCCGGCGGGGGCACCGGGTATTCCTTCTCCCACCTGCGTCCCCGGGGCGATGTCGTGGCGAGCACCAGGGGAACCGCGAGCGGCCCGGTGTCGTTCCTGTCGGTGTTTGACACCGCTGCGGGCGTTCTCGCGCAGGGCGGGCGGCGCCGGGGGGCCTCGATGGCCGTGCTGGATGTCTCGCACCCGGATATCGCCGAGTTCATCGAGGCCAAGCGGGCCGGGGGCCTGGAGTACTTCAACCTGTCGGTCGCGGTGACCGGCCGGTTCATGCGGGCGGTGGCGCAAGGCGCCCAGCACCGCCTGGTCAGCCCCCGCACTGGCCGGGTGGTGGCCCGGGTGCCGGCGGCGGAGCTGTTCGAGCGGATTTGCGAGGCGGCGTGGCGTGGCGGGGACCCGGGTCTGCTGTTCACCGACCGCATCAACCGGGGCAACCCGCTGCCGTCGCTGGGGCGTATCGAGGCCACCAACCCTTGCGGCGAAGTGCCGCTGCTGCCTTATGAGTCCTGCAACCTTGGCTCGCTCAACCTTGCCCGCTTCGTCACCGGCGGGCGGGTGGACTTCGGCCGTCTCCGCGCTGGTGTGCACCTCGCTGTGCGGTTCCTCGACGATGTCATCGATGTGAGCCGCTACCCAGTGCCCGAGCTGGAGGGCCCGGCGCGAGCCGCGCGCAAGGTGGGCCTGGGGGTGATGGGCCTGGCTGAGCTGCTCGCCAACTTGGGTGTCCCGTACGACTCTCCCGCCGCGGTCAGGCTGGCCGGCCGCGTCTTCCGGGTCATCGCCGAGGAGGCCCGCCGCGCCTCCGCGAGCCTGGCTGCCCAGCGCGGCCCATTCCCCCTGTATGAGCAGAGCATCTACCCGGGCCGCAGCGTCGGGCCGCTGCGCAACGCCCAGCTGACCTCCGTCGCCCCGACCGGCACCATCTCGCTGATCGCCGGGACCACCTCGGGGATCGAGCCCATGTTCGCCCTGGCCTATGTGCGTCACATCCTCGGCCGTCAGATCCCTGAGGCCAACCCGCTGTTCGAACGCCTCGCACGGGACCGGGGCTTTTTCTCCGAGGAGCTCATGGCCGAGATCGGCCGCACCGGCACCGTGCGCCAGCTCCCGGCCGTACCCGCCGACGTGCGCGCATCGTTCGTGACCGCCCTGGAGATCGCCCCCGCCTGGCATCTGAAGATGCAGGCCGCCGTGCAGCGTCACGTGGACGCGGCGGTCGCCAAGACCGTCAACCTGCCGGCGGACGCCACCCCGGCGGACGTGAGGGCGATCTACCTGGCGGCCTGGCGGGCCGGGGTAAAGGGCATCACCGTCTACCGCTACGGGGCACACCCGGGCCAGGTCCTCACCCTGGCCAGCCCCCAGGCAGCGCCCGGTGCCGCAGTGGAGATCCACGACGCCTACAGCGGGGGCTGCAGCGGGCACGTCTGCGAGTTCTAGCCCGCGGAGGGCCAGGAAAGGCAGCCCGCCGACAGGCCTTGGATCGTGGCCGACGTGACCAGCGGTGGTATACGAGCGCAGCGGCACCGGTGACCTCGGCGCCATAGTGGATGCGCGGGCACGCAGCGCGTCGTCTGGGCCTGCTCAGCCAGTGCGCGTGCTCAGGCAGCCTGGACGCAGGGGCGAGAGAAATGGCCAGCGCTGAGCAGCCACCCGGCGGGCGGACCCGGATCACGCCAGTGCCTGACATCCAGTCCCGGCTCCGCCGACGCCAGCCACGCGCGATCATCAGGGAGCCCGCAGGCGAAGAAGCGGGGGTCACTCCTGCCGCGCAAGGTATGGGCGGACCCGGGCTGGACATGAAATCCGTGTACAGCACCATGTCGGGATGATCAATATAGCCAGATATGTAACATCTGTACGGTCAGGTGCTCCGACGATGAATTGACAGGGGTCACCGTGGGGGAGACGGAACAGGGCGCTTCCGGCTGGGAGTCGGCTGCACTCGCAGCCCTGCGGGACCTGAGTCTGAAGGATATGCCCAGTTTCGAGATCCTCTTCCTCGATGAACTAACCGGGTGGGCCTTCTCTGTCGGCAACCCAGGTCACGGCTACAACGAGAAGCACAGCGCCCTGGTGGTCAGCATCCTGTTCAGGGCGATGGAGCATGCCAGTGCATTCCGTCCCACCCAGGTCCCGGCAGAGTCGGACGAGATCGTGGCGGCGCGGGAGAAAATAGTAGCCGGGGCCCACGAGCTTGCCGGGACGGCCGAGGGCCTGCCGCAGATTATTGCGCTGCTGACGCCTGCGGCCGTCCGTGAACTCGAGCACAATGCCGGCAAGCCGGCGGCCCAGACATACTGGCTCTATCACTATTCACTTCTTGTGCTCGCGTCCGGCAAGGCCGGGGATGTCAGCGAGGTCACGCTGCGCGGGATCACTGCCGCCTTCAGCGCCTGGGACGGGCTGGTGGCAGAGGGATTCGTTCTCCCGTGGCGCACCCGGCGGGGCGTGGAATCACAGGCATCTGCGGACATGGTCACCTCCCATGTCGAGACGCTGATTGAGCGGCTGACCGGAGTTGAGAAGGCTCAGGCAGATGCTGACGGTGATTATCCCATCCGCTACCGGAGTGCGCTGTACTGGGTGCGAGTCGTCCGGGCGTGGAAGCCTGTCGTGCAGGTGTTCTCCGTTGCGGTCGACGGCATACAGTTCACCGACGCATTGGCCCGCGAGCTCAACGAGATCAACACGCACCTGTACTTTTGCCGCACGTTCTGGGTCCGCGGCCAGGTCCTGATCGAGGCGGAGCACCTGGGGCCATCGCTGACCGAAGGCGACTTCCATGAGTGCGCTTTCCGTGTCGCAGAGGCCACCGATGCGTTTGCGAAGGGAGTGGCCGAACGTCACGGTGGGCGGCTCGCATTCGACGAATCCAAGACGCCCGAGTACGCCTCACCAGCGGACGAGAGGACTGGCTACTTGTGAACGACCCGGCTCCGGCCGCTGGCGACCGGGCCCATGGCCCGGATCCGGTCGGCTCGAGTTGGCGGTGTGAACATGTGGCTAGTCAGCTCCTGCCGACCGCCCGGGCTCCGGGTCCGGGCCGGGCCTGCGGACGACGCCGATCAGTGAGCGCGGACCGAGCACCTCAACGTGGATGGTGACGTCGGGATGAACGAGATCGACGCGGGGCTCGGTGCCGTCGCGCCGGTGAAGAGCTTCCCAGGAGGCGGTCCCGGCGGCCCGTTCCAGCGCGGGGGTGGGTTCAAGGTAGCCGTGGGCGCCGCGTTTGTGGAGGCGGACGCAGAGCGACTCGCCGGGCCGGACCTGCCCGGCGGCGACGCGCGCGACCGCGTCCACCATCTGCGCCCGGGCGCTGGGCACCTCGGCCAGGACAGTGACCACCCGCCCGAACGAGCGGCTGCGGGAACCGGTGGCCTGTGCCGCCAGGGTCGCCGGGTCGCCCTGGGCTTCGACGGCCAGGACGGCGGTGAAGCCGGTGCCCTTGACCCGGGCGCCCGGCAGAGCCCTGTGCAGTGCCCGCCGCCCGCCGCTCAGGCTGCAGCCGGTGACGATCAGCGCGGGCGGGGGAGCTTGCGGGCGCCCAGTGCCGAAGGGCCCTTGCAGGCTGACGTAGAGCACATCGCAGAGGCTGGTCCGGTGCAGGCCGTCCGGCTGCTTCTCGATTGCCGTAAGCACCTGCCTCGCGCGCTGCCGTATCGGGGCGATCAGCCTCCCACCGGTTCTCAGCTGCTCGAGCAGGGGTGCTGGCGGCTCCTGGCAGGCCGCGGTGACGCAGATGCGGTCATACGGCGCAAGGGCCGGATGACCGAGCGCGCCGTCACCGAGGACCCGCACCACGTCGGTGTAGCCGGCCCGGTCCAGGTTGGCGGCGGCGAAGGCCAGCGTCGCCGGGTCGATCTCCACCGAGACAACCAGCCCGGTCGGCCCGACGACCTCGCGGGCCAGCGCGGCGCCATACCCGGATCCGAGGCCGATCTCCAGGAAGCGATGCCCCTCGCCCAGCCCAAGGGCCTCATAGAACAGCGGGTAGCTGTGCGGGCACGAGATCGACGCCAACCGCCCGGGCAACGGCAGCGGGACCTCGGCGTAGGCGTGGTCACGCCACGCGGGCGGCACGAAATCCTCCCGGCACACCGTCCGCATTGCCTCCCGGAGCCGCCCCGACCGCAGCAGGCCGCTCCGGGCCAATTCGGCCACCTTCGCCTCCCGCTCCCGCTGCAGGTCGGCATCGGACTTGACCGACGATGGTGGCGGCAGTTCCCAGCCCATGGGCACATCTCCGTCCGTAACCAGCATCCGGAAGGCCAAACCCCCGCAGGCCCCCAGGGCTCCTGGTACCGGCCCCTGGAGCATGTAGCGCTGTTTCGCCCAAGACAACTGGCGCATGAATGCGGGCAGGCGGCTGCTGGGCCCGCGCCGTCCCGGGGGGCCAAACCGGGCTGCCTGCATGCCCACGCTGGTCGGCCGTCGGCCTTCCGCACGCAGTCGGTGGAGCGGGTACAGCAGTTCGGTGTCCTCGAACTGGCCGGGAGCGAGAAGGAGCACTTTGCGTCCGGCGAGCACCATGAAAACCGGCCCTGACGCTCCGTCCGCGGGGCTCGCCTGGCCAGGGCCGGCGGCCCCGCCACCGGCGGCACGCTGCCAGGAATTTCCTGCCGCCACCGTTCGCTGACACTAGTAGATGACGCGGGGTGGAGCAGTTCGGTAGCTCGCTGGGCTCATAACCCAGAGGCCGCAGGTTCAAATCCTGCCCCCGCTACCAAGTAGTTGAAGGTCAGAGGCCTGATCGCCAGGACGGCGGTCGGGCCTCTTGATCGTTTGGTGGTTCCAGCCTGATTGTATCCGTATTGCATCTACAGATGCAATACGGATACAATCAATGGCATGTCTACATCGACTGTCGGGTTCGCGGTGGCGGACGAGGATCAGGAGCGGCTGGCCCGCCTGGTAAAGCACTTCGGGGGCGGAAACCGGTCGGCGTACCTGCGGGCGACGCTGCCAGTGATGGAGTCACTAGCGCGGGCGGAGCGGCTGCGTGACCTCCAGGCGCGCAACGCAGAGCGAGCCGCAGAGGCGGGCCAGGACTATGAGT
>DATKRG010000068.1:0-39830 GCA_035532275.1 Streptosporangiaceae bacterium
GCGGCGACCAGCCCGCGGCGGCGCCTTGGACCGCGGCGCCGCCGCGGTGGAGTTCGCGCTGCTGCTCCCCGTGCTGCTTCTGATCGTCTTCGGCATCATCGACTTCGGCCGTGCGCTCAACGCCCAGGTGACACTCACCCAGGCGGCGCGGGAAGGCGCCCGGCTCGAAGCGCTGAACCAGCCGAACGTGGTGAGCCGTACCCAGGCCGCGGCGACCGGGCTGAGCCCGGTCACGGTGACCGCGACGGCCTGCCCGTCTGGTGCGGGCCCTGAGTCCACCGCGGTCGTCAAGGCCACCTACTCGTTCCATTTCGTCACCCCGGTCGGAGCCATCGCCGCGATGTTCGGCGGCTCGGGAATCGGGGCACCGATCACGCTTACGGCCCAGGGAGCCATGCCATGCGAATACGACTCCTGATGACGCGCCTCGCCCGGGCGGTGCAGCGGCGCCTGCCCGCCAGGGAGCGCGGCGCCCTTGGTGTGATGGTGGCGGTGCTCATCGCCGGCGGGGTGCTGGTGGGCATGAGCGCTCTCGCCGTCGACGTCGGCCAGCTCTACTCCGAGCGGGCACAGCTGCAGAACGGTGCCGACTCGGCCGCCCTGGCGGTGGCCACGACCTGCTCGGTCGGCTCGTGCACGCCGGCCATCTCCACCCAGTACGCCAACGCCAACGCCAGCGACGGGACATCCGCCGTGGACCTGGTGTGCGGCACCGGCATGGGCAACTGCCCGCCCAGCAGCGGCAAGCTCATCGACTGCCCGTCCTCCCCGGCGGGCGGGACCAACTTCGTCGACGTGCACACCTCCACCCTGACCTCGGGAGGATCGACCCTGGTGCCGCCGGTCTTCGCCCGGACGCTGCTGGGCAACGGCAACTACACGGGCACCACGGTGCATGCCTGCGCGCAGGCCGAGTGGGGTGCGTCGTCGGCCGCGGTCACGGCCTCGTTCACGCTGGCGGTCTGCGACTGGGCACAGGCGACCAACGGGGGGACTTCGTACACCCCGCCGGGCTCCACCCCTGGGCCATCGTCTGACGTGGTAATGAAGCTGGACGCCTCGCCGGGCACCGGCTGCAGCTCCGACCCGGGCAGCTTGGACGTGATAGGCACGTTCGGGTGGACGGACGACCAGTCGGGCAACTGCACGCTGGTGGTGCAGGACAACAGCAGCTACACCGGCAGCAACGGGTCTGTCCCGCCTGCCTGCCCGGCGGCCCTGGCCAGCGCCCAGGCGCACCGCACCGTCCTGTTCGTCCCCGTGTACACGACCTGCACCCATCACGGCAGTGGCACCATCACCTACTCGCTGAAGGGGTTCGCCGCCTTCGTGGTCACCGGGTACTCGCTGCCCGGCGCCTACGCCCCGGACTGGCTGAGCTCGGGGAACAACTGCGCCAAGACGCAGCAGTGCGTCAACGGTTACTTCACCCAGGGGATCATCGCCGACAAGGCCGTCCCGTCCAGCGGCTGCCACCTCAGCCAGAGCACCGAGGATCTGGGCGCCACCTGGATCAAGCTGACCGGCTGAGCTCGGCGCAGCTGACCTACCGACAGGAAGAAGAACCGTGAAACGTCGTGTGCTGACCGTCGCCCTCGCCATCCTGCTGGCCGTCCTTGGCACCGCCGGTGTGCTCGCCTACGTGCACCAGGCCGATGCCCGCGCGGTCGCCGGGATGAGGGCGGTCACGGTGCTGGTGGCCCAGCATCAGATTCCGTCCGGTACCAGCGCCAGCGCCGCGCTGAACGGCGGGCTGCTCGCCAGCCAGACCCTGCCGGCCTCGTCGGTGCCGGCGGACGCGGTGCGCTCCCTCAGTCCGGACATGACCGGCCTGGTGACCAGCGGGGACATCCAGCCAGGGCAGCTGCTGCTGCGCCCCATGCTGGTGAAGGCCGCGCTGGTCCGCGGCGGGATCGCCGTGCCGGCCGGGGATGTCGCGGTCACCATCGCCCTCTGCATGCCGGAGGCGGTGGCCGGCAACGTGGTGGCCGGCTCACAGGTGGAGGTGTTCGGCACCGATGCCCATGCCACCACGCTCACCGCCCAGCCGAACTGCAACGGGCCGCACCAGCAGCAAGCTCTCGGCTCGGCGCACACCCGGGTCGTGCTGCCCAGCGTCCAGGTGCTGTCGGTCGGCCCGGCCGGGCCGGGCGGCAGCTCCACCACCGGGACGGCAGCACAGACCACAAGCAGCACGTCCGGCCAGGCCAGCGTGCTGATCACCCTGGCCGTCAACCAGGCCGACGCGCAGCGGCTGATCCAGCTCACCGAGGCGGGACTGCCCTACCTGGCACTGCTGAAGTGAGGAGACGATCATGCCTATCCTCTGCGGGCACTCTGCCAGGGCCGGGGAACTGGTCCTGTCAATCGGCGGCCCGGTCCGGGCCGCGGACAGCCTGCGCACGACCGCCAAGATGCTCGACAACGACCAGGCCGAGATCCTGGTGGTGATCGGCCCCGGTACCGCGACCAACGAGGCGCTGGCCTTCGCCGCGGCGCTCCGGCTGGCGCGCCCGGCGGTCGGCGTCATCCTGGCCCGGGACGAGGTCAGCGTGTCGCTGCTGACCCAGGCGCTGCGGTCGGGGGTGCGGGAGGTCGTCCCGGCCGGCGACCACGCGGCGCTGGCCGCCGCCTGCAACCGCTCCCGTGAGGTGTCGCGGCGGCTGCTGGCCACCACCGCCATCGAGGAGGTGCCGGCCTCCCCGGACGGGAAGATCGTCACCGTGTTCGCCGCCAAGGGCGGCTGCGGCAAGACCACCCTGGCCACCAACCTGGGGGTGGTGCTCGCCACCGGCACCGGCTGCCGGGTGTGCGTCGTGGACCTGGATCTCTCGTTCGGCGACGTGGCGATCAGCCTCCAGCTCGACCCGGCCAGGACCGTGGTGGACGCGCTGCCGATGGCTGGCCATCTGGACGTCACCGGCACCGCCTCGCTGCTGACCCGCTACCGGCCGGGACTGGAGATGCTGCTGGCGCCGGTCACCCCCGGTGACGCCGAGAAGATCCCGCCCGCGCTGACCGGCGAGCTGCTGACGGTGCTGCGCGGCATGTTCGACTACGTCGTGGTGGACACCCCGGCGCACTTCAGCGAGCACGTGCTGACCGCGATGGACGCCTCCGCCCACCATGTGCTGCTCACCACGCCCGACGTGCCCGCGCTGAAGAACCTGCGGGTGACGCTGGACATGCTGGACCTGCTGTCCTACCCGCGGCAGATCCGCTCGGTGGTCGTCAACCGCTCGGACTCCAAGGTGGGACTCGGCCTTGATGACGTGGAGCGGGTGGTGCGGTGCCCGATCGGGGCACAGGTCCCCTCCAGCCGGGCCGTGCCCATCTCGATCAACAAGGGGGTGCCGATCACGGTGGACGCCCCCGCGCACCCGGTGAGCCAGGCGATCTCCCGGTTCGCGCGGAACCGGCTGCTGGGCCCGCAGAACGGGACGGCCGCCGTGCCGCTGGCCGGCACCCGCGGCCGCAGGCGGTCCGCGTGAGCCTGTCCGACCGGCTGGCCCAGCGGCAGGGGACGGCTGCCGCGGCCCAGGACCATCCAGGGCTGCCGCGCCGGGCGGCGGCCCGCCACTCCGCCCTGCTCGGCCCGTTCGCCGCCGTCAAACGCAGCGTCCACGAGGCGCTGCTGGAGGAGCTCGGCCCGAAGCTGTACGACCTGCACCTGGACCAGCGGGAGCTGGAACGGCAGGTCACCCAGACCCTGCAGACGGTGCTGCAGCGCGACGAGACCCCGCTGACCGCATCCGACCGGGCCCGGGTCGCGCAGGAGGTCGCCGACGAGATTCTCGGCCACGGCCCGCTGGAGCCGTACCTGCGGGACCCGGAGGTCTCCGAGATCATGGTCAACGGCCACGACCAGATCTACATCGAGCGGTCAGGCCGCCTGCACCCGGTGGACACGGCCTTCACGGACGAAGCTCACCTGCGGCGGACCATCGACAAGATCGTGGCCCGGGTTGGCCGCCGGGTGGACGAGGCCAGCCCGATGGTGGACGCCCGGCTGCCGGACGGCAGCCGGGTCAACGCGGTGGTGCCGCCGGTCGCCCTGGACGGCTCGCTGCTGACGATCCGCAAGTTCTCCGTCGACCCCTACACCGTGGACGACCTCATCGGCTTCGGCACCCTGACCCCGCCGGTGGCAGCCCTGCTGCAGGCCTGCGTGCGAGCCCGGCTCAACATCGTGATCAGCGGCGGCACCGGCTCGGGCAAGACCACCACGCTGAACGTGCTGTCCTCGTTCGTGCCCACCGACGAGCGGATCGTCACCATCGAGGACGCCGCCGAGCTGCAGCTGCGGCAGGAGCACGTGCTCAGGCTGGAGGCACGGCCACCGAACCTGGAGAACCGCGGCGCGATCACGATCCGCGACCTGATGCGCAACTCGCTGCGGATGCGGCCGGACCGGATCATCATCGGCGAGGTCCGTGACGGCGCCGCGCTGGACATGCTGCAGGCCATGAACACCGGCCACGACGGGTCGATCACCACCGTGCACGCCAACTCGCCCCGCGACTCGCTGTCCCGGCTGGAGACGATGGTGCTGATGGCCGACGTCGAGCTGCCGCAGCGGGCCATCAGGGAACAGATGGCCTCGGCCATCGACCTGATCATCCACCAGGTCCGGCTCAAGGACGGCACCCGGCGGATCACCCACATCACCGAGGTCGAGGGCATGGAAGGGGACGTGATCACCATGCTGGACGCGTTCCGGTTCGACTTCCGGGCCGGGATCGACGAGGAGGGCAAGCACCGGGGGACCCTGCGCAGCACCGGCCTGCGCCCCCGCTTCCTGGACACCCTCGCCGACCGGGGCCTGCCCGTGCCGCCGGGGATCTTCAGCTTCGAAGGGCAGCGGCGATGACCCTGGTCCCGATGGCGGCCATCGTCTTCGCCGCGCTGCTGGTGCTCGCGCTGCTGCTGCTCGGCGCGCTGCGCGGCGGGGACCGCAGCGATGCGCTGGTGACCCGGATCGAGCGGTACGGCCCGCAGCCCGTGGCCGCGGCGGCCGACGGCGACGGGAGGGTGGCCAGCACGGCTGTCGGCTGGACAGCGCGGCTGCTGGCGTCCGGGAACGCCGACCAGCGGCTCGCCCGGCGGCTCGACCTGGCCGGCATCTCCCGCCGGCCCGCCGAGTGGGCGCTGCTGGGCGGCTGCGCCTCGGTGGTGCTCGCCGCACTGCTGAGCACGCTGCTGGGCAACGCCTTCATCGGCATCCTGGCCGGGGCGCTGGGCGGCTGGCTCGGCATGCGGCTCACCCTCAGCATCAAGATCGGGCGGCGCCGGGCGGCCTTCAGCGAGCAGCTGCCGAACGTGCTGCAGCTCGTCGCGGGCTCCCTGCAGTCGGGATTCTCGCTCTCGCAGGCGCTGGACGCGGTCGTCCGCGAGGAGACCCAGCCGGCCGCTGCCGAGTTCTCCCGCGCCCTGACCGATGCCAGGCTGGGCGTGGACCTCAGTGTCGCACTGGAGGGGGTGGCGGGCCGGATGGAGTCGGACGACCTGCGCTGGACGGTGATGGCCATCCGGATCCAGCGCGAGGTCGGCGGCAACCTGGCGGAGGTCCTGCGCAACACCGTGGACACCATGCGCGAACGCGCCCACCTGCGGCGGCACGTACGGGCGCTGTCCGCCGAGGGCAGGCTGTCCGCCTACATCCTGGTCGCGCTGCCGGTACTGGTCGGCGGCTGGCTGCTGCTCACCAGCCGGACCTACATGCGCCCGCTGTACACCACGGCACCGGGGGTGCTCATGCTCGTGTCGTCAGTGGTGCTGGTCATCGTCGGCGCGCTGTGGATGCGCAAGCTCATCAAGGTGGAGGTCTAGGTGGCCGGGACCGTGCTGCTGGCGGGAGGCCTGGGCGCACTCGGGCTGGCCATCGTGCTCGCGGTGGTGGCCATGGCACCGGCCCGGCCAGCTCAGCACGGGGTGGCCAGGGCGCTGGCCACGATCGAGGAAAGCTACGCCCAGCAGTCCCCGGCCGGGGCCGGCACCGGGGCGGACCCGTTCGCCGCGCTGCCTGGCTGGCTGCGCGGGCTGGCCCTGCGGCTGTCCCCCGCCACGATGACCAGCACCTTGCAGCGCAGGCTGGACATCGCGGGCAACCCGCCCGGCTGGACGCCCGACCGCATCCTCGGCGTCAAAGGGCTCGGCCTGCTGGTGCTCGGCGTGCTCGGCGCGCTGTACGGGCTGCACAATCTGGGCATCCTGATCCTGGCCGGAGGCATCGGCGCGGTGGCCGGCTTCTTCCTGCCCGACCTGCTGCTCTACAACGCGGGCCTGAAACGGCAGGAGAAGATCCGGGCGGCGCTGCCGGACGCGCTGGACATGCTCACCGTCTGCGTGGAGGCGGGCCTGGGGTTCGACGCCGCGCTCGCCCAGGTGGCCAGGAACACCACCGGGCCGCTGGCCGCCGAGTTCGCCCGGGCGCTGCAGGAGATGCAGATCGGCAAGTCCCGCAGCCAGGCGCTGCGCGCGATGGTGGCCCGTACCACCGTGGTCGAGCTGCGGGCGTTCGTGTCCGCGCTGGTGCAGGCGGGCGAGCTGGGTATCGCCATCGCCAAGGTGCTGCGCGAGCAGGCCAAGGAGATGCGGGCGCGGCGCCGCCAGCGGGCCGAGGAGAGGGCGCAGCAGGTGCCGGTGAAGATCCTCTTCCCGCTGGTCATGTGCCTGTTCCCGGCGCTGCTCGTGGTCATCATCGGGCCGGGCGCGCTCTCCATCGCGCACGCGCTGCTGGGCAGGTAGGCGCGTGGCGGTGGTTCCCGGCCCGGCCCGGCCCGACCTCGGCCGGCTTGTCATGGTCCCGGTCGCGGCCGTCACGCTGCTCCTGGACACGGCCGCGCTGGCCCGCGGTGCGGGCGGCGGCACATGGCATTGGCTGGGCACCGTGCCCGCGTGCGCCTTCTACGCCCTGACCATCTGGTGTTATCTGCGGCGGGGCCCGGCGGTGGCGACCAGCGGCTCGGTCACCGCGCACGCGGCCGCGGTGGCCGCCTCGCTGGCACCGTTCGCCTTCCCGCTGCTGCCGGCCGCGCCCGGCGGCGCGATCCGGCACGGCACCGGCGATGTGCTGGTGCTGGGCGGCACGGCATGGGCGGTCTGGTCGCTGCGGTTCCTGGGCCGCAGCCTCTCGGTGATCGCGCAGGCCAGGGACGTGGTGGACCGCGGGCCGTACCGGTGGCTGCGGCACCCGCTCTACACCGGGGAACTCGCCGCCTCGCTAGGGCTCGCCCTCACCTGCGGGACGCTCGCCGCCGCGGCGCTCTGGCTGTCCCTGTGCGTCCTGCAGGGATACCGCGCCGTGGCGGAGGAGCAGGTGCTGCTGCGGGCCCTGCCCGGGTACCGCGCGTACCGGGACCGGACGGCGGCGCTGTTGCCCGGTGTCTTCTGACGGCTCTTGGCAACACCCGTCGCATCCATCGAACCGGCGCATAGTGAATGGCGACTTTCATAAAGGTTAATGCCGCCGCGTAATTGAGTATGCCCCGCGCCGTCCACCCCCCGGGGGCAGGCCGGATCACCCGCCGGGCCGGGTCTGCTGTTCCGCGGTCCGCTGCCCGGCCTGCCGCTGCGGATCCCCGCCAGCGGCCTGGCACGGCCCAGGCCCGCGGGCCGCCGGCCCTGGCCAGCGCCCCTTATCTGCCCGGTCCGTGGCCGCCGGGTTACCTCCGTCAGGTACCCCGTTGGGAAGATTGTCATGAAAAAGCAAAGGATTTTGGGGTACATGGGGACGTCGCAGCCCGTACGATTGCGCTCCATCCGCTTGACAGCTGGGCGGGTCGTCTGTTGCGGGGAGACTGGTGCTCGTACTCCAGCGGGGATACTCGGTGCCCGAGAACGTTTCCATGTTCGCCGCGGGCGCTGCCGCCGTGGGCTTGGTCTATCCCGCTCTGATGGCCCACACCGGAGGGCAGGGGCTGCCCTGCCCGCTGCGCACCCTCACCGGCGTGCCCTGCCCGTTCTGCGGCATGACCACCGCGACCGTCGCGATCACTCACGGTGATTGGCGGGCTGCGGCAGCGGCGAACCCGCTCGTCTACCTGATCGCGGCCCTGCTGGTCTGCACCGCCCCGGTGCTGGTGGCGCGGGCCGCGGGCCGGGCTCCAGCCCCCCGGCCGTGGTCAGATGCGGCGCGCCGTCGCACCGGCTGGGCGATGGGATGCCTGGTCGCGCTGAGCTGGCTCTTCCAGCTGCACCGGTTCGGATTCCTGTAACGCCCGCACCCCTGACCGCCGAGGTGGCGGCAGTTACCCTCCCTCAGAAAGGTTCCACCCTGTGAACTACGCCAACTGGGGCCAGCGCGCTGGCGCCTTCCTCATCGACTACGCCCCGATCATCGCCGGCTGGTTCGTTCTGTTCATCCTTGATCTCATCATCCGGAGCGCAGCGTTCGCCCTGATCCTGTGGCTCCTCTTCTCCCTCGGCAGCCTGGGCTGGTGGATCTACAACCGTGCTATCACCATGGGCAACACCGGGCAGTCCCTCGGTAAGCGCGTGGTCGGCATCAAGCTGGTCAGCGAGGCCACCGGCCAGCCGATCGGCGCTGGCATGGCCTTCGTCCGCGACCTCGCCCACATCGTGGACTCGATCATCTGCTACGTCGGCTGGCTGTTCCCGCTCTGGGACGCCAAGGCGCAGACGCTCGCTGACAAGATCATGACCACGGTTGTCGTTCCCGCCTGATCACAGCCGGGGGCGGGGGTTCCGCGGCGGATGCCGCGGAACCCCCGCTGGCCGGTACCGGCCCTGCCGTCCGGCACCGGTCACCCGGCTGGCTGGCTGCCGAGGTGGCGCAACCCCTCACCCACGTACAGCTGGCGCGGCCGGGAGATCTTCTGCTCGGAGTCGCGGATGCCTTCCTCCCACTGGGCGAGCCAGCCCGGCATCCGGCCGATCGCGAACAGCACCGGGAACATCTCCACCGGGAAGCCCATGGCCTGGTAGATGATGCCGGAGTAGAAGTCCACGTTCGGGTACAGCTTGTGGCTGACGAAGTAGTCGTCGGCCAGCGCGATCCGCTCCAGCTCCAGGGCGATGTCCAGCAGCCGGTTCCGCCCGGTGACCTTGAACACCTCGCCGGCGATGTGCTTGATGATGGTCGCCCGCGGGTCGAAGTTCTTGTACACCCGGTGGCCGAACCCCATCAGCCGCAGCTCGCCCCGCTTGACCCGCTCCACGTAGGCGGGGATGTTCGCCACCGAGCCGATGTCCCGCAGCATCCGCAGGACCTGCTCGTTCGCACCCCCATGCAGCGGCCCGTACAGCGCTGCCGCGGCCGCCGCCGCGGCCGAGAACGGATCCACCCGTGAGCTGCCGACCACCCGCATCGCGCTCGTCGAGCAGTTCTGCTCGTGGTCGGCGTGCAGGATGAACAGCACGTCCAGAGCGCGGGTGAGGACCGGGTCCGGGTGGTAGCGGGGCTCGGTCATCTTCCACATCATGTTGAGCAGGTTGCCGGTGTAGGACAGCTCGCCGTCGGGATAGGCGTACGGCAGGCCCTGCGCGTGCCGGTAGGCGAACGCGGCGAGCGTCGGCACCTTCGCCATCAGCCGCACCACCTGCAGGTGCCGGTGCTCGGTGTCGGTGATCTCCTTGGCGCCGGGGTAGAAGGTGGACAATGCGGCGAGGGAGCTGACCAGGATGCCCATGGGGTGGGCGTCATGGTGGAAGCCGTCGATGAACTTCTTGACGTTCTCGTGCACGTAGGTGTGCCGGGTGATCTCGTCCGCCCAGGCCGTGGACTCTTCCTTGCTGGGCAGTTCGCCCCGGAACAGCAGGTAGGCCACGTCGAGGAAAGAGGTGTGCTCGGCGAGCTCATCGATCGGGTAGCCGCGGTAGCGCAGGATCCCCTTCTCGCCGTCGATGTAGGTGATCGCGCTGCGGCAGCTCGCGGTGTTCATGAACGCCGGGTCATAGGCCAGCAGGCCGAAGTCGCCGTCGTCGGCCTTGATCTGGCGCAGATCGAGTGCCCGGATGGCACCGTCGGTGATCGGGAGGTCGTAGCTGCGGCCGGTCCGGCTGTCAGTCACATGCAGCGTGCCGGCTGGCTGGGTGTTCTGTGTCGGCATGGTTCAGCTCCTGGTATTCCGGGGCCCACATCTGGCCATCCACTGCGTCCGCTATCGGGATCTGCTCGTCCAGGCCGGCCACGCCGCTGGCACGTGCCTGGCTGGCCACAGCGATGGCGATCTCCCGGGAGACCGCCCGCAGGTCGGCGAGCGGCGGGTAGAGCGCCCCCTGCGCGAGGCGCTGCGCGGGCACCAGGCCCGCCAGCGTGGTCGCGGCCACCGCGAACATCTCATCGGTGATCTCGCCTGCCCTGGCCACGATCGCGCCGAGCCCGATGCCCGGGAACACGAACACGTTGTTCGCCTGGCCTACCAGGTGGGCCCGGCCGCCGGCCTGGACCGGGCCGAACGGGCTCCCGGTGGCGACCAGCGCCCGCCCCTCCGTCCACGCCAGCACGTCCGCCGGGGTCGCCTCGGACGCCTGCGTCGGGTTGGACAGCGGGAACACGATTGGCACCGCGGTCCGCTCCGCCATCGCCCGGATCGCCTCCTGGCTGAACGCGCCCCCGGTCCCGCTGGTCCCGATCAGGATGGTCGGCCCCACCTGGCGGATCACGGTCTCCAGGTCGTACCGGCGGGCCGGCGGGAAGCCGAGTCTGGCCAGCTGGGCGGCGGGCAGCGCGAACCGCCGCTTGTCCTGCGCGACCTGATCCCGGCCCTCGAAGATCAGGCCCCGCGAGTCGAGCATGACCTGCACCGGCCCCCGGCCGCCGTCGCGTGCCCGGGCGAGCTGGCCGACCAGGGTGGCGATGCCGGTGCCAGCCGCCCCGGCCCCGAGGTAGACCAGCCGCTGGGCAGCCAGCGGCTCGCCGCTGATCTTCAGCGCGGCCAGGATTCCGGCGGCGACCACCGCGGCCGTGCCCTGGATGTCATCGTTGAAGCAGGGCAGGCGGTGGCGGTAGCGCGCCAGCAGGGCAATCGCGTTGTGCTGCTTGAAGTCTTCCCATTGCAGCAGCGCCTGCGGCCAGGTGCTGGCGACCGCGGACACGAACGCCTCGATGAACGCCTCGTAGGCGGGGCCGCGCAGCCGCGGCTTGGGGTAGCCGAGGTAGAGCGGGTCAGCCAGCAGGCCGGGGTTGTCGGTGCCGCAGTCCAGCGAGACCGGCAGGGTCAGGCTGGGATGGATGCCGGCCCCCGCGCAGTACAGGGCGAGCTTGCCGACCGGGATGCCCATGCCGCCCGCCCCCTGGTCGCCCAGGCCCAGGATGCGCTCGTTGTCGGTGGCGACGATCAGCCTGACGCCGCGCCTGCCGGTGCAGGCAAGCACGTCGGGGATCCGGTCCAGATCGTCGGGGGTGATCCAGAGCCCGCGCGGCCTGCGCACGATGTGGCTGAACTGGCGGCAGGCCTCGCCGACCGTCGGGGTGTAGACGATCGGGGCCAGTTCCTCCAGGTGGCGGGCCAGCAACCGGTGGAACAGCGTCTCGTTGCGGTCCTGCAGCGAGGCCAGCCCGATGTAGCGCTCCAGGCTGTCGTCCTTGCGGCGCAGGTGCTCCAGTTCCAGCATGACCTGCTCGTCAATGGTCGTGGTGCGCCAGGGAAACTGCCCGCACAGCCCCAGGGCCTGGCGCTCGTCGGCGGTGAACGCCGTGCCCTTGTTGAGCAGCGGCCGGCCAAGGATGTCTGCGCCCCTCATAGTTCGACGGTAAGCCGCCCCAGGCGGTTCGCAGGGTGCCGTTGGGCCCTGGTCCCTGGGACCTAAGGGTGTGTCCTGCTGTCCACATACGTACCCATTACTGATGCGGAGCGGGGCCCGCGCCCATAGGGTCACCCCGGGCATTCGCTCGGGGGCCGCGCCGGCCGGGTCGGCAGGGCTGCATCGATGTGCCCGTGACAGTCCGGCTGGGGCGGGCAAGCGCCCGGCGGCAAGACGCGGCAAGACAAGGAGCTCTTCGATGCGACGGAACTTCACCTGGGCCCGCCCGCCGCTGGGCCTGGCGGCTGCTGGCCTGGCCGCGGCGCTCACCCTGGCCGGCTGCGGCGGTGGGGGCAGCAGTTCGGCGGGTGGCGGTGCCACGCCCGGCGGGGGACTGCCCAGCGGCCTGCCCACCAGCTTGCCCAGCGGGGGCCTGTCCGCGGTGGCCAGCGCGGCGGCGAGTGCCGTGGCGGGGGCGGCCGGCGGCTCGATGAAGTCGTCTCCGCTGTACGGGCTGACCAAGCTCAGCAAGTCCCAGCTGTGCGGGGTGCTGTCGGGCAGCGAGGCCGCCTCGATCCTCGGCACGTCCACCATCGCCCCGCAGTACGCGAACCGGTTCGGGCTCGGCATCACCTGTGAGTGGATGAAGTCGCAGGGCAGCAGCACCGAGCTGTACGTCGGCCTGTCCACCATCATCGACTGGCAGGGTGCGCAGGCCATCGACAAGCTGCTGAAGACCACCCCGGCGACCATCGACGGCCACCCCGCACTGGAGGCTGCCCCGCAGGGCATCACCAGCTACGCGCTGGTGCACGTGGCGCTCGGCGGCGCCCACGACCCGACGGTGGAGTACCGGGCCCCGACCATGGCGATCGCGGTCAAGCTGGCGCAGACCGTCACTCCCCGGCTGCTGGCGCTGCACTGACGGGCCGGGTTACCGCACCCCCATCCGGATCCGGGGGGAACGGGCGGGGTTCAGCCAGCGCATGACCCGCAGCAGTTCCCCCTGGGGCAGGGTGACACAGCCGGCGGTGGCGATGCCGATGTTCACGTGCAGGAAGATCGCGCTGCCCAGGCCCGGCGTGCGGGCGGTGTTGTAGCCGATCACCGCGCCGTAGTCGTAGCCGGACACGTCCATCGGCTCCGGGTTGAGCCCCGGGTTCGCGTAACGCTGGTCCACCCACAGGTTGTAGCGCGGGCTGGCCGGGTCGTCGTCCCAGTAGTCGTAGGGCTGCGACTGGCGGTAGCGGAACCTGACCCCAGGATTGTGCTGGACGCCGAAAAAGAACCCGAAGCGGAACGTTCCTGACGGGGTGCGGCCATCCCCTTCGCGCTTGAGCCCGGGCGGGGCGAATCCGTTGCGCCCGATGCGCGCGGTCCACGGCCCGAGAACAGGCCGCCAGTGCCCGGCGGAACGCCGGTAGGCGGTGAAGGTGGCGTAGGTCGCGCCGTAGGAGGCGGCGGTGACGGTGATGAGCTGCCGCCCGGCCAGCGGGTCGGCCGGGCCGGTCTGCGCCGGGGTGCCCGCGTCCGCGGCCGAGGTGCTGGCCGCCCCTGTGGAGGCTGGCGCTGCGGAGGCCGCCCCTGTGGTGGCCGGCGCTGTGGAGGCCGGGGATCCCGCGGCCGGGCTGCCGGCTGCTAGGCAGCCGCCGCACGCCATCGCCCCGGCGGCCAGCAGGGCGCCGGCCAGCAGGTGGGTGGCCCGTGGGCCCGCGCCGCGCCGCGGCTGTGCCTGCCGTGACCCGCTGGGCCGCGACCGGGGCCAGATCGTCATGCATCACAGGATGCCGGATCCGGGCCGTCCGGGTGGGCCGGGCGCCGCACCTGGCGGTGGCCGGGCGCCCGCGGCCTGATCAGGCCATCTATAGTGAGCGTGTAGCCGGTGCGTGACACAAGGTGACGTACCGGCCCGGGGCAGGACGACCTCCCGCGCCCACGCCGGATGCGCGGTCACTTCTTGCTGGGGGGAGGTTCGGCCCGCGCGAGGCGGCTCGCCGCGGACGGGCTGGCATGGTCACTGAAGTCAACGGGCTGCCGTGAGGAAACCGCGTTCCATCGTCTTCTACGCCTGGCTCGGGCTCGGGGTGGACCTGCTGCTCGTGCTGGGCGTGGTGGTCTTCGTCCTGGCCGGGGCCGCCTTCCAGCGATCGGCGATCACGGTCCTCACCCAGCGGGCCCAGCACATGGAGCTGGTCAACCTCACGCTGCGCAGCGACTTCCTCGACACCCAGCGCGCGCTTCGCGGGTACCAGGCGACCGGCCAGGCCCGGTTCCTGGAAACCTTCTACTCCGACCAGGCCAGCTTCGTCCTGGATCTGGCGCGGTTGCGGCAGCTGGCATGGCCGGGAGTCCTGGACGGCGTGACGGCGCAGGAGCGGTATGCCCGCGCCGCCTTCCTGGCCGGGGGCCAGGCGGTGGTGGCACCGCCGGCCAGCCGGGCCGCGGCGGGCCTGTATGAGCGGGCATCGGCCAGCTCCGATGCGTTCGTGCGGCAGAACCAGCGGCTGCAGCAGCGCCTCACCGCGGAGAACACCGTGCTCGCGGCCAGGGCTGAGCGCACGCTGGGCATCGGCATGGCGGGCACCGCCATCATCCTGGCGGCCGGCCTGGCGATCCCGGTGCTCGCGTTCGCGCTGGCGCTGCGCTGGACGAGTGTGCCCGTGCACGTCATCACCGCCACCGTCCGCCGGCGGGCGCGGGGGGACCGGTCGGCCCGGGCCGGGGTGACCGGCCCGGCCGATGTCCGGGAGCTCGCCCACGCCATCAACGCCCTGGCGGACGAGAGTGACCGGCTCAGAAGCGTACGGGCGGCCTCCATGCGCATCCGCGAGCACCTGGAGGCACCGGCCGTCCTGACCGAGGCCATGGCCGCGATAGAGGAGCACCTGGCGGTCGCTTTCGTCTGGATCGGCCTGGTCAGCGGGGAAGGGCTGGAAGTGGCCGACAACCGGTACCCCGCCCGGGACCAGGTGGCGGGCATGATCGGTAACCTGCCGGCCGACACCCTCCCCTGGCTGCGGGACCTGTACACCAGCCATGCCAGCTACTGCATCCAGGACCTGCGGTCACCGGCCGGGGAGGAGATCCCGCCCGAGATCCGGTCGGTGCTGCTGGACATGGGAGCCATCTCGCTGCTGCTGAGCCCGTTCGGTATCGGCCGTGAGGCGCTGGGCATGCTGACCCTGCTGCGCACCGACCCGGCGACGCCCTGGACCGGGCAGGAAGTCGAGGCGGTGGAGTCGCTGGCGGGGGACGTCGCGCGCGGGCTGGAGCACGCGCGGCTCTACGAGGGCAAGCAGCACCTGGTGGCGGAGCTGCAGAGCCTGGACCGGGCCAAGACCGACTTCCTTGCCTCGGTCACGCATGACTTCCGGACACCGCTGACCAGCATCATCGGCTACGCCGAGATGATCAAGGACGGCGAGGCAGGCCCCGTCACCCCCAAGCAGACCGAGATGCTGGGCGCGGTGGACCGCAACGTCGAGCGGCTGCAGAACCTGATCGAGGACATGCTCACGATCTCCCGGATCGAGCTGGGTGCCTTCAGCTCCGATCTGCGCCCGGTCGACCTGGCCGCGCTCGTCCCGACCGCGGCGGGCGCGGTGCGGCCATCGGCGGTGGACAGCGGGCTCACCTTCGACGTGATCGCACCGGACGAGACGCTGGCGGTGGACGCGGACTCCGAGCAGATCGACCGGCTGCTGACGAACCTGCTCTCCAACGCGGTCAAGTACACACCCCGCGGCGGGAACGTCACCCTCATCGCCGACCGCGCCGACGGCTACGCGCGGCTGGTGGTCAAGGACACCGGCATCGGCATCCCGCGCGAGGAGCAGCAGTCGGCGTTCGGCCGGTTCTTCCGCGCCTCGAACGCAGTCCGCAGCTCCATCCCGGGAACGGGCCTGGGCCTGTCCATCGTCGGCAGCATCGTCGAGAACCATCACGGCGACATCGAGCTGACCTCGCAGGAGGGTGCCGGCACGACGGTGACCGTGCGGCTGCCGCTGCGCGGGGACTCACCGGCCGGGCATGGCGGGCCGCAGCGGAGCCGGCCGCGGGCGGCCACCGGGGGCGCGGCAGCCCAGCGCGGCGAAGGCAGGCCGCGGTGACCAGCGGGCTCCCGGTGCCCGGCGTGGCAGGCCAGCTGACCCGGCGCCGGTTGCTGCGCGGCGCGGCCGCGGGGGCCGGGCTCGGCGCTGTGGCACTGGGCACCGGGCTGAGCGCCTGCTCGGCCCCCGGGCCCGCCCCGGTCCCGGTGCCGCCCGCCGCCGCCGACCAGTCGCGCACGCGCAAGGTGGTGCGCTTCGTGAACTGGTACGACTACATCGACGTCACGCCATCGGGCGTCTCTCCGACGCTGATGGAGTTCACCCGGCAGACCGGGATCAAGGTGGACTACACGCCGCTGTTCGCCGACGCCAACCAGGCACTCGGCCTGGTCGGGATCGCGCTGGCGGCGGGCAAGGATCCCGGCTACGACCTGGTGGTCGTCGCCGACTGGATGCTGGCCCAGTTCATCGAGCAGGGCTGGGTGGCGGAGCTCTCCCCGGGTTTGCTGACCAACGCGCGGCGGCTGCGGCCCCAGTTCCGCGACTGGCCGGTGCCCGATCTGCCGCGGTACGCCCTGCCGTGGCAGGGCGGCTTCACCGGGATCGGGTACAACGCGAAAGTGACCCGGCGGCCGGTCACCGGCATGACCGACCTGCTGACCGCGCCCGATCTGCGGGGCCGGGTGTCTCTGGTGTCGGACATGCGCGACGTCGTGGGACTCGTCCTGCTCGATCAGGGCAGCAACCCGGCCGACTTCACCGCCGCCGAGTTCGGCAGGGCCCTCGCCATGCTCCGGCGGTCGGTGGCCGTGGGGCAGATCCGGATGGTGACCAACAACTATCTGCCCGCGCTGGCCAAGGGCACGGTCGCCGCCGGGGTCGCCTGGTCAGGCGACATTCTCTACGCCCGCCAGCTGAGTCCCGCTCTCGGGTTCACCTGGCCGGAAGGCGGCGGGATGGTGTGGACGGACAACATGATGGTCCCGGCGCTCGCACCGGTCAGGGCGAACGCGGAGCGGCTGATGAACTTCTACTACCAGCCCGCTGTGGCCGCGCAGCTCGCGGCGTTCAACCGCTTCCTGTGCCCGGTGCTGGGCACGCAGGCCGTCATGGGACGGCTGGACCCGGCTCTGGCCAGGGAGAGATACATCTTCCCGGCCCCGGCCCTGCTGGACAGCGGCCACTACTTCAAGATCCTCAGCAGGGCGCAGATCGCGGCCTACACGGCCGCCTTCCAGACCGCGGTCGGGCTCTGACCAGGCGCGGTTCCCCTGGCCGGGGCGCCGCGCCTGGTCCTGCCTGGCTTACTCCGTCTTCTCCGGGACCACCAGCACCGGCAGCGGGGACTTGTGCACGACCTCGTGTGCGACGCTGCCCAGCAGCATCGAGGTGATGTCGGACCGGCCCCGGGTGCCGACTACCAGCAGCCCGGCCTGGTGTGCCCCGGCGACGTCGATCAGGCTGCCGCCGATCCCGATCTCCAGCTCCCGGTGTACCTCGCCGGTGGCGGAGATGCCGGCCGCGGTGAGCTGCTCCACGTAGCGGTCGACCAGGTGCTGGGCGTCGTCGGGGGTCTCGGTCGTGTAGGGCATCGCCCGCGCGTGGTGGACCACCATCCCGTGGAAGACCACCACCTTGTCCTTGGTCTCCGCGGCGATCCTGGCCACAGCCTGCACCGCGTGGTCGGCGTGCCCGGATTCGTCCACCCCGACCACGATCGTTCCGAACATAGGGTCACTCCCCTCGTGTGCTGCCAGCCTGGCCGGTCATAGTCCCTCGTTGATGAGCCGCCCGGCCCGCTCGTACTTGGCCGGCACCTTCCACTTGAGGTAGAAGGCCATGGCGACGCCGCCAAGAACGACGACCAGGTCGATCGGGCCCAGCCAGTACGCGTAGCTGTAGCTCGAGGCGCCGAGGAAGCCGATGTTGGTGAACAGCAGGTAGACCACGTAGGCCTGGGAGACCAGCGCCAGCACCGGTGCCAGCCGGGTCTTCCACCAGTGCGCCTCATCGCGGTGGAATCGCTCGTAGTAGACCAGGATGGCCAGCGACACCAGCGCCTGCACGGACAGGATGATGATCACGCCCATGACCGCCATCAGGCCGTACACCTGCACGTACGCCTGGGAGGTCGGGTCGTTGGTGCCGGTGAAGATGGCGAACAGGGCGATGATGAAAGCGGCGACGACCGACTGGGTGACCGACGCGATGTGCGGGCTCTTCCACTTCGGGTGGGTGCGGCCGAGCGGGGCCGGCATCAGGCCCTCCCGGCCCAGCGAGTACATGTACCGGGCGGTGGTGTTGTGGAACGCCATGCCGCAGGCGAACGAGCCGGTGATGATCAGGTAGCTCATGATCGAGGAGACCCACTGGCCCGCGTAGAGCTTGGCCGGGGCCAGGTAAAACTCCGCCGGGTTGGTCTGCGCCTGCTGGATCGCCGCGTGGGTGGTCGCGTAGCCGTTCAGCGGCGCCCACGACGTGATGGTGTAGAAGATCCCCAGGCCGATCACGGAGATGTACAGGGCGCGGGGCACGATCCGCTTGGGGTCCCGCGACTCCTCGCCGTAGTTGGGGGCCATCTCGAAGCCCACCCAGGACCAGAAGGCGAAGAACAGCCCGATGCCGATCGCGCCGGCCGCCAGCTTGCCCGAGGCCGGGAAGCTCTGGAAGGCCTTCACCGGGTTGATCGCGCCCCAGTTGGTGTTGCCGTGGCCGAACATGAAGATGTCAAAGATGATCAGGATGGCGACCTCGCTGATGAGGCCGATGGCCAGCAGCGTGGAGGAGATGCGGACGTCGAAGTAGGTCAGCACACAGATGATCGCGATCATCCCGAGCGCGAGCCACGGCCAGGAGATGTTCACCCCGAAGGCGTTCAGCTTCAGCCCCAGGAAGTAGGCGAACCCGCCGCACAGGGAGGCCTCGAACACCGAGTAGGCGACCACCATGCCGAAGCCGGTGCCGATGCCGAGCTCGCGGCCCAGGCCGTGGCTGATGTAGGAGTAGAAGCCGCCCGCGGAGGTCTTCTTCCTGGCCATGGCCACGTAGCCGACCGAGAAGATGACCAGCACGATGGTGGCGAACATGAACGTGGCTGGCGCGCCCGCACCCTGCCCGAAGCCGACGACGATCGGGGTGTTGAAGAGCATGGCCGAGATCGGCGCGGAGCCGGTCACGGTCAGGAACAGCACCCCGCCCAGCCCGACGGCGTGCTTGCGCAGCTTGGGGACGTCCTCGCGGGTGGAGACGTCGAAGTCCTCGGGGCTTTGAGCCGGGTCGGGCTTGCCGCCTCCCTCGACCGAGAGATCCGACTGTGCCATGTGTTCCTCCCCAGGTTGGGGTTGCGCAGCGGTGCACCCAGGCCCCGCCGCCCTGCCTATTGGTCTGGCCGGTGCGTTGTGGCGCACGTCACAGCGCGGACGGTATCAGCTGGTAGGAACCATGACAAGAGTTCCGGTTCAGGAAATATGATCTTAACCCTGACCTCTTGACATTAAACGGTCCGAATAGATACTTATTTGGTTGAACCGAACGCGGACCGTGCGGAGGTGGGCTGTGGCCGAGGAGCTCATCGCCTTCGCCTCCAAAGGCGAGATGCTCGCCAAGTCCCGGCAGTTCTGGAACCCCGACAAGACCCAGTTCTGGGTCGACTCCGGCATCCCGCTGGTCATCGACCGGCGTGAGGGCTACTTCATCTACGACGTCGAGGGCAAGCGGCTCATCGACGTGCACCTCAACGGCGGCACCTACAACCTTGGCCACCGCAACCCGGAGGTGGCCGCGGCGGTGACCGCGGCCATGCAGCACTTCGACATCGGCAACCACCACTTCCCATCGCTGGCCCGCACCGCGCTGGCGGAGGCGCTGGTCACCACCGCGCCGCCGGGCCTGGCCAAGGTGGTGTTCGGCAGCGGCGGCGGCGAGGCGATCGACATCGCGCTCAAGACCGCCAGGCACGCGACCAAAAAGCGGAAGATCGTCTCGATCGCCAAGGCCTACCACGGGCACACCGGCCTGGCCGTGGCCACCGGCGACGAGCGGTTCGCGGCCCTGTTCCTCGCCGACCGGCCCGATGAGTTCAGCCACGTGCCGTTCAACGACCTGCCCGCGATGGAGCAGGCGCTGCGCGGCCGGGACGTGGCCGCGGTGATCATGGAGACGATCCCGGCCACCTACGGGTTCCCGCTGCCAGCCCCCGGCTACCTGGCGCAGGTCAAGCAGCTCTGCGAGCGGCACGGCGCCCTGTACATCGCCGACGAGGTGCAGACCGGGCTGATGCGCACCGGCGAGCTGTGGGCGATCACCAAGCACGGCGTCGTGCCCGACCTCCTGGTCACCGGCAAGGGCATCTCCGGCGGGATGTACCCGATCAGCGCGGTGCTGGTGAGCGAGGCGGCGGCCGGCTGGCTGTCTGAGGACGGGTTCGCCCACATGTCCACCTTCGGCGGCGCGGAGCTGGGCTGCGTGGCCGCGCTCAAGACCCTGGAGATCACCTGCCGGCCCGAGATCAGGTCGATGGTCCACTACATCGCCGACCTGCTCGGCCGGGGGCTGCGGCGGATCCAGGCCGCCTGCCCGGACTGGTTCACCGGCATCCGGCAGGACGGCCTGGTGATGGGGCTGGAGTTCGACCACCCGCAGGGCGCCAAGTTCGTCATGAAACGGCTGTACGCGGCCGGGGTCTGGGCGATCTTCTCCACCCTCGACCCGCGCGTGCTCCAGTTCAAGCCCGGCGTGCTGATGACCCCCTCGCTCTGCGACGAGCTGCTGGACCGGGTGGAGGTGGCCATCACCCAGGCCGCTGCCGACGCCCGCTCGGGCCGGAGGCAGCCATGACCACCGAGCTCCCGGCCGCCGCCCAGCCCGGCCACCACGCACCCGGTGAGTTCCATTTCCCCGATCCCGGCGGCCAGCTGGCGGTCGACCTGCTCGCCGACCCGGCGGGGGTGCCCCGCGCGCGGGCGATGCTGCAGCGCGCCGAATGGGCAGCGCGCGCTTTCGCGCGCTACGACAAGCAGGCGGTGGACCGGATCGTGCACGCGGCCGCGCAGGCGGGCGCGGCCAAGGCCCGCGAGTACGCCGAATGGGCGGTCCGCGAGACCGGCTTCGGCGTCGCCGGCCACAAGGTGGTCAAGAACCTCGCGTGCAGCACCGGGCTGGTCGAGACCTACGCCGGCCACGACTACGTGACGCCCAGGTTCGACCCGGCCGCGAAGATCGTCGAAGTACCGCGCCCGGCCGGGGTGGTGCTCGCGCTCACCCCCTCCACCAACCCGGTCGCCACCGTGTTCTTCAAGTCCCTGCTCGCGCTGATGACCCGCAGCGTGATCATCATCAGCCCGCATCCGCTCGCCCGCGAGTGCTGCGCCGACGCCGCCCGCACCCTGGCCGCCGCGGCGGTCGGGGCCGGGGCGCCGGACGGGGTCATCCAGGTGGTGGACGAGCCGTCGGTGCCGCTCATCAACGCGCTCATGACCGACGACCGGACCGAGGTCATCGTGGCCACCGGCGGCGTGCCGGTGGTGCGGGCCGCCTACACCTCCGGCACCCCCGCCATCGGGGTCGGCCCCGGCAACGTGCCGGTGCTGGTGGACGCCACCGCCGACCTGGCCAAAGCGGCCAGGCGGATCGTGGACAGCAAGAGCTTCGACAACTCCATCTTGTGCACCAACGAATCCGTGCTGATCGTCGAGGACAAGGCCGCTGACGCCCTGCTGCGGCACCTCAAGCGCGAGGGCGCGTTCCTGCTGGACGCCGGGCAGGCGGCGCGGATCGGGCAGCTGCTGTTCCCCGGCGGCCACTTCGACATCGCCTTCGTCGGCAAGGACGCCAGCTGGATCGCGGGCGAGGCGGGTATCGCGGTGCCCGGCACGACCCGGGTGCTGCTCGCCCCGTTCGACCTGGTGGTCCCGGAGGAACCGCTGGCGCACGAGAAGCTGTGCCCGGTGCTGGGACTGGTCCGGGTGCCGACCGCCCGCCGGGGCATCGATGCCGCCAGGGCCGTGCTGCGGATCAGCGGCCGCGGCCACTCCGCCGCCATCCACAGCGCCGACCCGGCCCTGATCATGGCGTACGGGGCGGCGGTCGAGGTGCTGCGGGTATCGGTCAACGTCGGCAACAGCCTGGGCAGCTCGGGCATCGAGACGAACCTGGCGCCGTCCATGACGGTCGGCACCGGCTACTTCGGCGGCTCCTCAGTGGGGGAGAACCTCCAGCCGGCCCACCTCGTGCAGTGGACCCGGCTTGCCTACAACGCTGACCCGGCAGAGCCGTTCGGCAGCTTCTCGGGCCTGATCCCCTGGGAGTCACCGGCCGGCCCGGTCCCGCCGTACCCGTTCGCTTCTAACTCGGCTGAGGCTGCTGCGGTCGCGTCCGTTGCGGGAGGGCAGGCGAGCGTGCCGGCCTACGGCGGGCTGGCGCACGGGGATGTGGCCGGTCTCCGGGAGGAGATCCGGCGCCTGGTTATTGAGGAGCTGAGTGCGCTGGTGGGTGGATCTGGTGGCTGAGCTGCGGTCGTTTATCTTCCTGAACCGGCTGCAGCCGCAGACCATGTGCTACCTGGGCACGTGGATCCGGGGGAGCCTGCCACGCAGCGATGTCGCGGCGCAGGTCATCGAGATCGCCCCGGGGCTGGACATCGAGCCGCTGACCGATGTCGCGCTCAAGCACGCAGGCGTGCGTGCGGGCGTGCTCGTGGTCGAGCGGCAGTTCGGCTACCTGGAGATCCACGGCGGGAACGACGAGGTGCGGGCGGCCGGCACCGCGGTGCTGGACGCGCTGGGGACGACCGCACGGGAAGCCACCCGGCCGCAGGTGCTCGCCTCGAAGATCATCACGATGCTGGACCCGCAGCACGCCTTCCTGATCAACCGGAACAAGATCGGCTCGATGGCGCTGGCCGGGGAGTCGCTGTTCGTGCTGGAGATGCAGCCGGCCTCCTACGCGATCCTGGCCGCCAACGAGGCCGAGAAGGCGGCCAGGATCAAGGTGGTCGACTACCGGATGATCGGGGCGACCGGCCGGGTGTACCTGTCCGGCTCGGAGGCGGACATCCGGCATGCCGCCGAGGCGGCCGAAGGCGCGCTGCGGAGCCTGGCGTGACCGGCACCGGAGCCGACAGCGACGCGCTGCGGGCGCTCGTGCGCGAGGTGCTGGCCGGCCTGGTGCCGCCGGGAACGGGCCAGCCGCCCGCAGAGCCGGCGGGGCTGGATCGGCCGGGGCTGGGCCGGCCTGGACTGGGCCAGCCCGGTCTCGCGCACAGCGTGCGCGAGACCGTGGAGTCCGTCGAGACTGTGAGCCTGCGCAACGACGCTGAGCTGGGAGCCTTCGTTCTGCGGCTGCTGCATTTGTTTGAGAACCCCAAGCACCGTGATGCGCTGCGCGCGGGCCGCCTGCGGTTCCGGCTGGCCGCGGCCGCGGTCCCGGGGGCGGCCCGGCCCGCTCACCGGGTGGACAAGGGGGCGGTGACCGAGGCCATGGTCCGCCAGGCGGCGCAGGCCGGTGCCCGGCTGGTGCTCGGGCCGCGGGCCGTGCTGACCCCGCTGGCCCGGGACCGCGCCAGGGCCGCCGGGGTCGAGATCGAGAGGGAGCGCTGATGCTTACCGCGACCGTGGTCGGAAACGTCTGGTCCACCCGGCGGCTGACCGAGCTCCCCAACGGGGCGTTCCTGGAGGTCGAAGCCGAGGGTACCGGGCAGCGTTTCGTGGCGTTCGACGTGCTCGGCAGCGGGGTCGGGGAACGGGTCCTGGTCGCCCAGGGCTCGGTCGCGGCCGCCTGGTTCCCCGGCAAGCCGCCGCCCGTGGACGCACTCATCATCGGCTCCATCGACGAGCCGGCAGAGGCCAAGAGCAAGGACAAGAGGGAGAGAAAGTCACATGGCGGATAACGCGATCGGCATGATCGAGACGAAGGGCTACGTCGCCGCGCTCGCCGCGGCGGACGCGATGGTGAAGGCGGCGAACGTGACCATCGTCGGCCGCGAGCAGGTCGGTGACGGGCTGGTGTCGGTCACCATCATCGGTGACGTGGGCGCGGTGAAGGCAGCCACCGAGGCTGGGTCCGAGACCGCCTCCAGCGTCGGCGAACTGGTGTCGGTGCACGTGATCCCACGGCCGCACGCCGAGCTGGGCAGGCACTTCACCATCCGCGGCGAGTAGGCGTGGGCCTGTCAGCCCCGCCCGCCCCGCCGCGGCCCGAACTGCGGGTCTACCTGCTGGTCCAGGACCTGCAGCGGCAGTTCGCCGCGTACCTGGGCACGCCCACCCGGGCCCGCGGCTACCCGCCGTTCGAGGGTGAGCACTCGCTCATCGTCGAGGTCGCGCCGGGCCTGGCCATCGAGCGGGTCACCGACCTCGCGCTGCGCGCGGTGCCGTCGGTGGAGCCCGGCATCCTGTTCGTGGAACGGCAGTTCGGCGTGCTCGAAGTGCACGGCCCCGACCTCGCTGACGTCGAGCGGGCCGGGCAGGCGATCCTGGCCGGGCTGGACGCCGACGCCGCGGACCAGCTGCGGCCGACGATCCTGTTCTCCGACATCATCACCGATGTCACCGACCGGCAGGCGGTCATCATCAACCGCAACCGCGGCGGCTCGATGCTGATCCCCGGCGACACCCTGCTGGTGTGCGAGGTCACGCCGGCGCTGTTCGCCACCGTCGCCGCGAACGAGGCCGAACGGGCCGCCCCCGGGGTCACCCTGGTGGACGTGTCGATGATCGGCGTGGCCGGCCGCATCTACATGAGCGGGAGCACCGACGACGTGCTGCGCGCGCAGCAGGCGATCACCGCGGTGCTCGGCGCGGTCAAAGGCCGCGAGCAGAGCGGGGGATGACGGGGCATGCAGCTTCACGATCTGTCGGCCAGCGGCGATGTGCTGGAGCGGGTCACCCGGTGCGCCCAGCAGGCGCTCACCGCCTACGGCTGCCACCCGGACACCACGGTCGCTCTGCTCAACGTCTCCGAGAACGCGACCTACCTGGTGGAAGACCCAGGCGCCGGGCCGTCGGTGCTGCGGGTACACCGGCTCGGCTACCACACCGAGCCGGCGATCGCCTCGGAGCTGGCCTGGATGGACGCGCTGCGGGCCGAGGCCGGCGTCCGTACCCCCCGGGTGCTGCCCGCCACCGACAGCCGCCGGATCGTCACCGCGGCCGACCAGGCCAGCGGTGAGCGGCGCAGCTGTGTGCGGTTTGAGTTCCTGCCCGGCACCGAGCCCGGCGAGGACTCGGTCGAGCACTTCGCCGAGCTCGGTGAGATCACCGCCCGCATGCACCGGCACGCCCGGCAGTGGGAACGCCCGCCCGGCTTCACGCGGTTCCAGTGGGACTACGAGGCGGCGTTCGGCAGCGAGGCACGCTGGGGGCGCTGGCAGGACGGGATGGGGATGGGCCCGGCCGAGCGGGAGGTGCTCGGCCGGCTCGACGAGCGCCTGAAGGCCCGGCTGGCCGCGTTCGGCACCGGTCCTGAGCGGTACGGCCTCATCCACGCCGACACCCGGCTGGCCAACCTGCTCGTCGACGACGGCAAGGTCAGCGTCATCGACTTCGACGACTCCGGCTTCAGCTGGTACCTGTACGACGCCGGCACGTCGGTGAGCTTCTTCGAGCACCAGCCCCAGGTGCCGGCGCTGATCGACGGCTGGCTGACCGGTTACCGCCGGGTGCTGCCCCTGCCCGCCCGCGACGAGGCGGAGATCTGGACGTTCATCTTGTTCCGGCGCCTGCTGCTGGTCGCATGGATCGGCTCGCACTCGGCGGTGGACATCGCACAGCAGCTGGGAGCCGGGTACACCCGGGACAGCTGCGACCTGGCGGAGGCCTATCTCAGCCGGGTCGGCTAGCGGCCGGCGTCGCTGGCGCGCCGCCGCGCAGGAAGGAAGGCGAGGATGTTCACATCGATCGAGGGCCGGGCGGTGGTCGTCACCGGCGGGACCCGTGGCATCGGCAAGGGGATCGCCGGGGTGTTCGCCCGCAGCGGCGCCCGGGTCCTGGTCACCGGCCGGGACGCGGCGGCGGCGAAGGCGTGCGTGGACGAGCTGTCCGCGGGCGGGGCCGAGGTCTCCTCCGTGCTCGCGGACGTCAGCCGCCGGGAGGACTGTGAGGCGATGGCGCGCGCCGCGGCGCAGCGGCTGGGCGGCATCGACGTGCTGTGCGCCAACGCCGGGATCTTCCCCGACGCGCGGCTTGCCGACATGACCGACGCCGACATCGAGCAGGTCTTCGGCACCAACCTGAAGGGGACGATCCTGTCGGTGCAGGCGTGCATGCCCGCCCTGGCCGCGTCCGGGCGCGGCCGGGTCATCCTCACCTCGTCCATCACCGGGCCGATCACCGGGTTCCCCGGCTGGTCCCACTACGGCGCCAGCAAGGCCGGCCAGCTCGGCTTCATGCGCACCGCCGCGATCGAGCTGGCCGCCAGCGGTATCACGGTCAACGCGGTGATGCCCGGCAACATCGTCACCGAGGGGCTCGCCGATCTGGGCGAGGACTACATGGCGCAGATGAGCGCGTCGATCCCGCTGCGGCGGCTGGGCACGGTGGACGACATCGGTTACGCGGCCCTGTTCCTCGCCAGTGACCAGGCCGGCTACATCACCGGGCAGACCATCGTGGTGGACGGCGGCCAGGTGCTGCCGGAGTCGCTCGCGGCACTGGACGGCTGATGACCGCAGGTGAGGGCCAGCCCGGCGGGGCCGCCGACCGGGCCGGCAGCGGGCGCACCCCGGAGGACGTCCGCCGCATCCTCGTCGACCAGATCTCCGCCGGGCGGCTGCGGCCGGGCCAGCGGCTCGGCGCCGAGCGTGCGCTCGCCGCGCAGCTGGGGGTCAGCCGGGCCACCCTGCGGCAGGCGCTGGCCGTGCTGGAGGACAGCGGGGTGGTGCGCCGGGTGCCGGGCCGTGGCGGCGGCACGTTCGTCAGCAAGGGCAAGATCGAGCGGGACCTGTCCCGGGTGGTCGGCGTGCCGGCGCTGCTGCGCAGCCAGGGGGTCGTGGCGGGCACCCGGGTGATGAGCGCCCGGCTGTCCGCGGCCGACGAGTCCGCCGCGCAAGCGCTGCGGCTGCGGGCCGGCGAGCTGGTGATCGACCTGGTCCGCATCCGGCTCGCCGACGGCAGCCCGATCTCGGTCGAGCACGCCATGCTGCCCGCCGACCGGTTCCCCGGCCTGCTGGAGCTGCCACTCGGCGGCTCGGTCTACGAGCTGCTTGAGGAGCATTTCGGGACCCGCCCCAAGGAAGCCACCGAACGCATCGAGGTGGTCGCCGCCTCGCCGGACGAGGCGATGGTCCTCGACGTGCCGACCGGGGCGCCGCTGCTGTCGATCACCCGCACCACCACCGACAGCGAGGATGAGCCGATCGAGTTCTCGCATGACCTGTTCCGCGCCGACCGCACCCGGATCGTGGTCCGCACGCCCGGTCACGGCGGCGTGGCCCGCTCCGCGCGGGGCCGCGGCCGGGTGATCGAGCTGCGCTCCCAGGCGGCGATCTGACCGGCCCGGTCCGGCGGTGACACGGCGATGACACGGCGGCGGCACGTAGTTACCAGGAGGTCGCGATGACAGGCCCGACGAACGCGGACGGCGCCCGGCCAGTGGGCCGGGTGCGGTTCATGGATGCCCAGCGGGTGAACCTGGACGGCTTCGCCGTCGAGGATCCCGGGCTGGGGCTGGTCGCGCTGCGCTCGCCGGACGACCCGGAGCCCGGGCTGGTGGTCGCCGATGGCCGGGTGGCGGAGATGGACGGGGTGCCGGAGACCGCCTTCGACTCCATCGACACCTACATCGCCCGGCACGGCCTGGACCTGGCCGTGGCCGCCGAGGTGATGGGGCTGTCCGACGTCGCCTTCGCGCGCATGCTGGTCAGCCCTGACGTGCCCCGCGCCGAGGTGGTGCGGCTGTCCGGCGGCGCCACCCCCGCCAAGCTGGCCCGGGTGCTCGCCCTGCTCCGGCCGGCCGAGATGGGCCAGGCCATGACCAAGCTGCGGGCCCGGCGCACCCCGAGCAACCAGGCCCACGTCACGAACCGGCTGGACGACCCGCTGCTGCTGGCGGCCGACTCGGCGACGGCGGCAGCGTTCGGCTTCCGCGAGATCGAGACCACCGTGCCGGTGCTCGCCGACGCCCCGAGCAACGCGGTGGCCTGCCTGATCGGCGCCGCGGTCGGGGCGCAGGGCGTGCTCATCCAGTGCTCGGTCGAGGAGGCGCTCGAACTGGAGCTGGGGATGCGGGGCCTGACCTCCTACGCCGAGACCATCTCGCTGTACGGCACCGAGCAGGTGTTCACCGACGGCGACGACACGCCGTGGTCCAAGGCGTTCCTGACCTCGGCGTACGCGTCGCGCGGCATAAAGATGCGGGTGTCCTCCGGGGCCGGCGCGGAGGTGCTGATGGCCGGCGCCGAGGGCAAGTCGATGCTGTACCTGGAGGCGCGCTGCGTCGCCCTGGCCCGCGCGATCGGCGCCCAGGGCGTGCAGAACGGGGGCATCGACGGGGCCAGCGTCGCCGCATCGGTGCCGCGGGGGCTGCGTGAGCTGATGGCCGAGAACCTGATGGTGATGATGCGCAACCTGGAGTCCTGCTCCGGCAACGACGCGCTCATGAGCGAGTCGGACATGCGCCGCACCTCGCGCACGCTGCCGATCGTGCTGGCCGGCTCGGACTTCATGTTCAGCGGGTTCGGCAGCATCCAGCGCTACGACAACATGTTCGGCCCGAGCAACTTCAACGCCGAGGACATCGACGACTTCCTGGCCATGCAGCGTGACTGGGGGGTGGACGGCGGGCTGCGCACCGTGCCGGCGGAGCGGATCGAACAGCTGCGGCGCGATGCCGCGCAAGCGTGCCGGGCCGTCTACGCCCACCTTGGGCTGGCGGACTTTTCTGACGAGCACGTGGAGCTGGCGGTGGACGCGGCCGGTTCCAAGGATCTCGGCGAGACCGACACCCTGGCCGTGGTCAGCGCCGCGCAGGCGATCCGGGAAGGCGGCCTGACCGTGGTGGACGTGGTCGCGGCGCTGGACGAGACCGGGTACGAGGCCGAGGCTGAGCGGATCATGGACATGACCCGGGCCCGGCTCGCCGGGGACTACCTGCAGACCTCCGCCATCTTCGACGAGCAGCTCGGTGTGCTGTCCCTGGTCACCGACCCCAACGACTACGCGGGCCCGGGCACGGGGTACGAGCCGACACCGGCCCGGCTGCGCGAGATCGACGCGATCCGCCAGGAGCGGGGGGTCGAGGACCTGCGGGCTGAGCAGGCGCGTTACGCGGTGCCGCTGCTCGCGGTGGCGGGCCCGGCCGGCCCCGGCCAGGACCCGCGCGACGTGGTGATAGGCGTCTCCCCGGCGGTCGGCCGGGACGTGTGGCGCTGCCTGTCGGGCATGACGGTCCCGGCTGTGCTGGCCGAGCTGCTGGCCGGGCTGGAGGAGGAAGGCTGCACCGGCCGGGTGGTCCGCTTCGGCGACACCGTCGACCTGGGCAAGATCGGGCTGGCGGCGGCCCGGCTGGCTGGCTCGGGCATCGGGATCGGGCTGCAGGGCAAGGGGACCGCGCTGATCCACCGGCGGGATCTGGCCCCGCTCGCCAACCTGGAGCTGTACTCGGTCGCCCCCACCGTCACCGCCGAGCTGTACCGGCTGCTGGGGGCGAACGCGGCCCGGCACGCCAAGGGCGGGACCCCGGACCCGGCCCGCAACCCCTACAGCGACGAGGCGATCGAGGCGCGCTATCACACCACCGTGATCGCCCTGATGGCACTGGAACGGGACTGGGTCAAACCCGGGGCGCCGGCGCAGGAACTGACGCAGGAGGGACTGCGATGACCGGGGAACCCCAGGTGCGCGCGCTGTCGGGCCGGGCGGTGGGCGAGCTGACGCTGGACGCGGTCCGCCGGGGCGAGGTCACACTCCCGGACCTGCGTATCCACCCGGGCACGCTGGACCGGCAGGCGCAGGTGGCGGCGGAGCACGCGAACCCGCAGCTGGCCGAGAACCTGCGCCGGGCCGCGGAGCTCACCCAGCTCCCCGACGAGGAGGTGCTGGCCATCTACGACGCGCTGCGGCCGGGCCGCTCCACCCCCGGGCAGCTGACCGCCCTGGCGGACTCGCTGGCCGCCCGGGGCCTGCCGCGCTGCGCGGCGCTGCTCACCGAGGCGGCGGAGGTCTACGCCCGCCGCGGCCTGTCCGCATGACGGGCTGACCTGGTGCTGGTCGTCGCCGGGGTGGATGTCGGCAACGCCACCACCGAGGTGGCCATCGTGGCCGGTGGCCGGCTGCTCGGGGTGGACCGGCTGCCCACCCGGGGGCGCAAGGGGTCACCAGAGTCGCTGCGCGGTGCCGCCGCCCTGGTCCGCCGGCTGGAACGGCGGCTCGGCGTCCAGGCCGACGAGGCCAGGGTGGCGCCGCTGCGCGCGGTGGACACCACCACCATCACCGTCCCGCATGCCGCGCCGCCCACCGGCCGGCTGCGCCTGCTCGCCGCCGGGGTGGCCACCCCCGGGGGCGGTGGCGCCTGCGTGGGGCGGCCGCTGTGGCTGGACGGGCCGGTTCCGCCGGACGCCGGCGGGGGTGACGTGGTGGCGGTGGTCCCGGCCGGGTTCGGGTACGCCCGGGCGGCGCAGCGGCTGCGCGAGCTCACCGCGGCCGGCGTGCCAGTTGGCGCGGTGCTGGTGGCGGGCGACGAGGGCGTGCTCGTGGCCAACCGGCTCGGCGCCGGCGTGCCGGTGATCGACCAGGTGGATGTGGCCGGCGTGGCGGCGTGCCCGCTGGTCGCGGTGGAGGTCCGCGCACCCGGCCAGCCGCTGACGCTGCTGACCGACCCGGTGGCGCTGGCCGCCGCGTTCAGCCTGGCCGCGGGCGAGTCCGGCGACGCGGTCACGGTGTCCCGCGCTTTGCTGGACTATTCCAACGCGGTGGTCGGGTGCACAGGCGGCGCCGCCGCGGCAGAGCCGGCCGTGGCCGGTCCCACTGCGGCCGGCGCCACTGCGGCCGCCCCGGGGCCGGACGCCCCGGGGCCGCCCGGCTCCGGGGCGGCCGAGCCCTGGGTGATGGCCGGCGGGGCGCGGATGCCGCTGCGGGTGGCCTGCGCCCAGATCGCGGACTGGCCGGTCGGGACCATCCAGGCCGTCGGCCCAGCCACCAGTTCCACCCTGGGCGGGACCGAGGTCGATGACCTGTTCGCGCTGGACCTGACGGCCGTGGGCGACGCGGCCACGGCCCGGCGCGGCAGCCTGGGCCGCGCTGTCCTGGTCGCGTCCCTGCAGCGGATGGCGGTCACCCCCGGCCACGCCGGCCAGCTTTCCGGGCTGCTCGGCCGGCCCGTCCGCTGCGTCCTCACCGAGCCCGCCGCCGCCCGGCTCGGCGCGCTCACCACCCCGGGCGCCCAGCCGGACGCCATCGTGGTGGATGTCGGCGCGGGCACGATCGATGTCATCACCGGTGACAGTGAGGTCGTCGCCGCGGGAGCCGGGGAGCTGCTCACCGCCGCGATCGCGGAGACGCTCGGGGTTCCCCGGGCGGCAGCGGAGTGGGTCAAGCGCGGCCCGTGCCTGCGGGTGGAGGGCAGCCAGCGGTTCGAGGCCGAGGACGGCAGCCGCGGTTTCCTGGACCGGCCCGCCCCCGCCGCCGCGGCGGGCATGCTCGCGGTGACGGGCCCGGCCGGGCTGCTGCCCTTCGACCGCGGCCACAGCCCGGCCGAGTGGCGGGCGGTCCGGCTGCGGCTCAAGCAGGCGGTGTTCGCCGTGAACCTGCGGCGGGCGCTGGACACGCTCGGGACCGGCCCGGGCCAGGTGCTGGTCGTCGGCGGCCCGGCCGGCGACGACGAGATGCTCGGCGTGCTGCTGCGCACCCTGCCCGCCGGGGTCGCGGCCGGCCGGGGCAACGTCGGCGGCACGCTCGGCGGGCCACCGGCGGGCCACCGCTACGCAGCCGCCCTGGGCCTGGCGCTGGCCGGCGGCTAGGCCGGCTGCCAGGCGGGGCTGCTAGGCCTGCTGCCCGGCCTGCTGCCCGGCCCGCTGAGCCGTAGCGCTCGCTGCGAGGTCGTGCAGGGCCCGCGCGGACCCGAGCGAGGTGTCCACGGCCAGCAGCCGGGGCTCCTCCTCGCCGCGGACCACGGCCTGGATGTGCCGGATCGCTGCGGTGAACGGCTGCTGGCCCGGGCCGGCCCCGGGATGGGTGATGGGCTCACGGCCCTCCACGCACACCTCGAACCGGTCCTGTGCGGTGGGGTGGAACGGGTTGGTGATGTTGATCTGCCCGGTGGTCCCCAGCAGCCGGCTGAACGTGTCCGTTGCCCGGTTGAAGCCGCATGACAGCAGCAGGCGGCGGCCGTCCGGGAACCCGAGGGACCCCCAGGTGGCCAGGTCGACGCCGCCAGCGTCCCAGTCGGCGGTCGCCCAGGCGCTGGTGTGCTCGGCGCCGAACGCCTCCCGGGCGAGCCGGACCGGGTAGCAGCCGACGTCGAGCAGTGCCCCGCCCGCCATGTCCGCCGACATCCGGATGTTGCCCTCCCGCCGGGTGAGCAGGAAATGGAAGCCCGACTGGATCTCCCGCAGTTCGCCGATGACGCCGTCGTCGAGCAGGCCGCGGATCCGCTCCATCTGGTCCTGGAACGGGAACACGAACGCTTCCCACAGTGGCGTGCCGGTCTCCCGCGCCACCGCGAGCACCTGCTCGGTCTGTGCCAGCGAGCCGGTGAGCGGTTTCTCGCACAGCACCGGCTGGCCGGCCCGCAGCGCGCTGATCGTCCACTGCCCGTGCAGCGTGTTGGGCAGCGGGATGTACAGGGCGTCCACCTCCGGGTCGCCGATCAGGCCGGCGTACCCGGTGACGGCGCGGCCGATCCCGTTGTCGTGTGCCCACTGGGCCGTCCGTGCGGCGTCGCGGCCCGCGACGGCGCTGACCTCCCCGCCCGCCTGCCGCACCGCCGGCAGGAACAGCCGCCGCGCGATGTTGGCGGTGCCCACGACTCCCCAGCGCACAGTCGTCATCCTCGCCTCGCTTCCCGCAGGCATTATCCCGCCGGCCGCCAGGAAGGCCCCGGTTAGGATCGAAAGGACAAACCACACCGCCGAACGTGGAGGATCACCAGCCGTGAACGAATCATCCGGCACACCGGCAGGCACCGGCCAGGAGCGGCCGGGTGCCGGCACTGAGCTGTTCCGCGGCGTCGGGGTCGCCCTGGTGACCATCTTCGGCGGGACCGGTGAGGTTGACGCCGCCGAGACCGCAAAGCTCGCCGCCGACCTGGCCGGGCAGGGGATACAGGCGGTGCTGGTATGCGGTACCACGGGCGAGGCGGCGACCCTGGCCGACGCCGAACGCGTCCTGCTCATCGAGGCGGTGCGTGGCGCGGTGCCTCCCGGCGTCCCCGTCATCGCGGGCACGGGGGCGCCGTCGGCGCGCCAGGCGACCGCGCTCACGGTGGCGGCGGTGGCGGCGGGCGCTGACGCGGTGCTCGCGTTCCCGCCGCCGGGCAGCCGCGACCTGGCCGGCTACTTCGCGGCCGTCGCCGGGGCGGCCGGTGACCGGCCGGTGCTCGCCTACCACTTCCCCCGGGTGTCCGCGCCGGGCATCCCGGTGGCCGCCCTGGCTGGCCTGCCGGTGGCCGGGGTGAAGGACTCCACCGGTGACGCCGACCGGCTGCTGGACGAGCTGGCGCACTACCCGGGTGCGACCTACACCGGATCCTCCGCGGTGCTCGCCCTCGCCGGGCCGATGGGGGCCGCTGGCGCCATCCTGGCGCTGGCCAACATCGAGCCGCAGCGGTGCGTGGCCGCCTTCGCTGGCGACGCCGCTGCCCAGCTCGCTCTCGCGGAGCGCCACCTGGCGGCGAGGGAGGGTGGCCCGGCGGCGCTCAAGGCCGTGCTCGCGGCCGGACGCGGCACCCCCGCCGGGACCCGTCAATAGCCCCGGCTGGCCGCTGAGATACCTCTCATCGGCGTCTCATCGCCACCTCACGGGCCTTCGCCAGAGTTGAGGCATGAGCGAGGAAGACGCCGGAAGGGAGGTGACCACCATGGCACACATCGAGCACAGCAGCCGGGGCTTCGAGCGGCAGCGCGAGGACAAGCGCGACACCGGACATCACGAGCACAGCAGCAAGGACACGCGTCCGGACAGCGCGGACCGCGGCCGCGACGAGTGAGCAAGCCACCCGGGCTCCGGGCTCATGGGGCATCCCTCCCCCATGAGCCCGGAGCCCGTTCGCGGTGCCCGCGCCGCCCGCCGCCGGCGCGGCAGCCGGGCGGCTGAAGCGGTGCGGTGCGCCTGGCCGCGGGGGCTAGCCGGGCGTGGCGGCCAGCAGGTGGGCGGGCTGGCGGGAAGCCGTCACCGCCGGCCCGGCGGCGCTCATGGCCGGTGCCTCCGCCGTCTCCCGGATGAGGCGGTAGCCGGCCCCCCGGATGGTGGCGATCCGGCTGGGGCCGATCTTGTTGCGCAGGTACCGGACGTAGACCTCGACCACGTTGGAGCCCGGGTCGTAGTCGTAGCCCCACACGTGGCTGAGCAGCTGCTCGCGGCTCAGTACCTGGCCCGGATGGCGCAGGAAGACCTCGGCCAGCGCGAACTCCCGCGCCGACAGGTCCACCGTGTGGCCGGCCACCTGGGCCTGCCGGGTCCGCAGGTCGAGACCGAGGTCGCCGTTGCGGAGCACGAACTCCTCCCGGCCGTGGCCGGGCCGCAGCCGGGCCCGCACCCGGGCCAGCAGCTCGGCCAGCCGGAAGGGCTTGCTCATGTAGTCGTCTGCCCCGCCGTCGAGCCCGGCGACGACGTCGCCGGGAGCGCTGCGGGCGGTGAGGACGATGATCGGCAGCCGGACCTGCCTGCGGCGCAGCTCGGCCAGCACCCCGAAGCCGTCCATCCCGGGCAGGCCGACATCGAGCAGCATCAGGTCGAACTCGCCGGTCCCGGCCAGGTGAAGCGCGGACTCGCCGTCGGCCACGGTCGCCGTCGTGTACCCCTGCGCCTGCAGGCCCCGGACCAGGAACCTGACGATGTTCGGCTCGTCCTCGGCGATCAGTATGCGGCTCATGTGAGGGCCTCCTTGCGGCCTGCTGGCGGGTGAACGGGAATGCTGAGGCAGAACGAGGCGCCCCCGCCCGCCCGGCCGGTGACCCGGACGTCGCCACCATGCGCGGCACAGATCGCCGCGACGATGGACAGCCCGAGCCCGGTGCCATCGGTGCGGCGGGGGTCCAGGCGCGCGAAGCGGTCGAAGACCCGCCCGGCGAGCTCGGCCGGGATGCCCGGCCCGTAGTCGGCCACGGTGAACTCGACCCGGGTGCCCACCACGGCGGAGCCGATCTCGACCATGGTTCCCGGCCCGGTGTGGGCGACCGCGTTCGCCGCCAGCTGCATGACCGCCTGGGTGATCCGCTGCCGGTCAAGGACGGCCATGCCGCTGGCGACGCCGGTCAGCACGAAGGGGCGGCCGTCGAGTGCCTGTGCCTTGGCGGCCAGCGACCTGGTGAGTGCCGCCAGGTCGGCGGGTTCTGGGCGCAGGAAGTCGGGACGCTCGCTGCTGGCGAGCAGCGCCAGCTCGTCAACCAGCCGGTTCATGCGGGTGAGCTCGTCGGCGACGATGGCCAGCGTCTGCACGTCGTCGTCGGCGGTGACCGTCAGGGTGTCGAGATTGCCCTGGATGATGGTGATCGGCGTGCGCAGCTCGTGGCCGGCGTCGGCGAGGAAGCGCCCCTGGGTGGTCAGGGCCGCCTCCAGCCGGTCCAGCATCCGGTTGAAGGTGACGGCGAGTTCGGTGATCTCGTTCCGGCCGCGGGTGGGTATGCGCTCGGACAGGTCGGTGTCGGTGATCCGCCGGGCCAGGTCGGTGGTCTCGCGGACCGGCCGGAGCACCCGGCCCGCCAGCGCCCAGGCCAGGCCGGCCCCGAGCAGCAGCGCGATCGCCCCGACCTCGAGCTGCAGCTCGTCGACCCGGGCGATCCCGGCCTGCTCTGGCCCGGTCAGGACGGCAGCGACGAAGACGCCCCGGCCGGGTTTCCCGGCGATGTGCACCGGGACCGCCCGGTACCGCACCGGGCCGCCGGCGAGCTGGGCGGTGCCGCTGGCCGGCCCGGTGACCGCGGTCCAGCGGGCCAGCAGGGCGGCATTGCTGCCCACGGCCGCCGGTGAGGTGTTGCCACTGACGGTGGCCACCTTGCCGTTGATCACGCCGATCAGCACGGTGTCGCGTTCCAGCACCGCCTGACCGGTCCTGGCCCGCAGCAGTGCGAGCACCGAGTCCGGCCGCGTGTCCCGGGTGACGCTGCGCCGGGCGGCGAGAGCCCGGAACTCCCCGATCTCGTGCGCGAGCTCCGCGTTCACCCGGGCGTTCATGCGGCTGACCAGGATCACATGGGTGGCCACAGCGGAGGTGGCCATCGCGGCGGCCAGCAGCAGCACGGACCAGCCGAGGATCCGGCTCCGGGCGGAGACGAAGGGGTGCCAGCGGGGCGCCTGGGCAGCGGGGCCCTCCCCGGCCCCGCCACCCGCCGGCTGCCGCCGTGTGCGCGGCCGGGACGGCGCCGGGTGGTGCGTGGCGTGCCGCGCCCCGGGCCGCACCGGCGACGCGGGGGCAGCCCGGAACTCGGGGGTGATGCGGCTGGACGCCACGGGACCAGCGTGGAGGGGGAGGTTCTGCCGCGCCGATCAGCAGCCTCTGAACTTCATCTCAGCCGTCCCGGCGGTAGATGAGGGCGTTCTCATCAGCGGCTCATGCCTGATCCATCTGCGGCCCGGATGGTCGAGGGGACGGCATGCGGCCACGCGCGAACAGGAGGACATCGATGCTGGTGGCGGTCACCGTGGGAGTGGGAGTGTGCGTCGTGTCGCTCGCGGCTGGCCTCGCCGCGCGCACCCGGCTGGCCCGCTCCCCGGTGGCCGGCACCGCCCCGGCGCAGGTCGCGGTGGCCGACCGGTGGGCGCCGCTCGCCCGGGCACTGCTCCGGTCGGACCGGCGGGTGGCCGGCCTGGCGGTGTGGCTGATGCTGCTCGACGCGCTGCTCGCGCTCGCCGCGCCGTGGCCGCTCATGCTGGTGGTGGACTACGGGCTCGGCCATCATCCCTGCCCGCCCTGGCTGGCCGGCCTGGCCGGGCTGCCTCCGGTCAGGCTCGCCGCGGTGGCGGCGGCCGCTGGCCTGCTGGTGCTGGCGATGGGATCGGTCGCCGGCTACCTGGTCACGTTCCTGACCGGCGCCCTGGGCGAGCGCATGTCCGCCCGGCTGCGGGCCACGCTGGTCGGGCATCTGCTCTACGCCACTCCCCGGGCCGTGAGCCAGTACCCGCTCGGGGAGCTCACCAGCCGGGTCGGGACCGATGCCGTCCGGGTGGCGGACACGGTGACCGTCATCATGGACACCCTCATCCCCGACTCGGCGGTCCTGGCCGGGATGACGGTGCTGACGGCGCTGCTTGACTGGCGGCTGACACTGGTCGTGCTCGGCGTGATCCCGCTGTACGCGCTGACCGCACGGCTGCGCAACCGGGCGCTGCGCCCGGCACAGCAGCGGGCCAGGGCGCGGTCGGGTGAGCTGGCCGCCTTCGCCACCGACCTGCTGGCCCGGATTCCCGCCGTGCACGTCTTCGATCGCGCCGGGGCGGAGACGCAGCGTTACCACGGGGCGAGCACCGAGGCGGCGGCCGCCGCCGTGACCGCGCTCGATGCCAGCGCCCGGTTCGCCCCGGCCACCGACACCCTGCCGGGTCTCGGGCTGGCGGCGGCGCTGGTGGCCGGCACCATCGAGGTCGCCTCGGGCCGGCTCACGGTCGGCGGACTGCTGGTCTTCCTCGCCTACCTGTCCAGCCTGACCACCCCGGTCAGGTCGCTGGCCAGGCTGAGCACAGCCGTCGCCCGCGGCCGGGCCAGCCGGGACCGGATCGCCGAGCTCCTGCGGCTGCCGGTGCTCCAGCCAGCTGCCCCATCGCCCGCCCTGACGGCCCCGGCAGGGCGGGGGCCGTCAGGGCGGGGGCCGGCGCCCGGGCCGGCCGCCACGCCAGCGACGTCCCCCGAGGCTGGCGTTCCCGTGCGGCCACCCGGGCGCCGGCGCGGGCCTGCCATCACCATGCGGCAGGTCAGCTACGCCCACCGGGCGGGGCACGCCGTGCTCGCCTCGGCCAGCCTGGACGTGCCGGGTGGCGCGTTCGTGTGCGTGACCGGGCCTTCGGGCAGCGGCAAGTCGACCCTGCTGTCCCTGCTGGTGCGGCTGGTGGACCCGCATTCCGGCTCGATCACCATCGACGGCCGCGACATCTCGCACATCCCGCTGCGGGTCCTGCGTGAGCTGGTCACCCTGGTCCCGCAGGATCCCTGGCTGCACACCGGGTCGATCGCCGACAACATCGGGTACGGGCGGCCCGGCGCCCACCCGTCACAGATCCTCGCCGCGGCGGAGCGCGCCGGGGTGGCCGCTTTCGCCAGCGCACTGCCCGGCGGCCTGGACACCGAGGTGGGCGAGCACGGCCGGCAGCTCTCCGGTGGCCAGCAGCGCCGGGTCGCGGTCGCGCGGGCGCTGCTGCGGGACACGCCGGTGCTGCTCCTCGACGAGCCGACCACCGGCCTGGACCCCGCGACCGAGGCCCGCCTCATCGGCGAACTGCTGGCCGTGGCGGCCGGGAAGACCGTGGTCCTGGTCACCCACCAGCCCCAGCTCACCGCCCGCGCGGATCAGGTGGTCCGGGTCGATGACGGCGCCATCCTGACTCCGGCCCTGGCCCGCTCCGCCTGACCATGATTTTCATGATCACGGACGATCTCCCGCGAATAGCGCAGGGAATCGTCCGTGATCATGATGCTCTCCGGCGGCCCAGCCGCGGACCTGGGCGCCGGGCCACCAAAAGTCCCTGCTGGCCGGGACCAACGACCCCGTCCCGGCCGGGGCATCCGGCGGCATGCTCAAGGCATACGGTGCCCGGCCAGGGAGGCGGCGGTGGAGATGACGCATGTCGTGGGCGCGCCGGGCAAGCCCGGCCCCGCGCAGGCACTGCCGACCTCGCCGCTGCTGGAGCGGGTACGGCAGGGGATCATCGGCGAGGGTGAGGTGCTGGACGGGCCGTACGGGCCGCGCAGCATCACCTACGCCGATTTCACGGCGTCCGGCCGCTCGGTCGACTTCATCGAGGACTTCATCACCGGCGAGGTGCTGCCCCGGTACGCCAACACCCACACCGAGAGCTCGGGCACCGGCCTGCAGACCAGCCGGCTGCGGGAGGACGCCCGCGCGATCATCCACGGCGCGGTCGGCGGCACCGCCGACGACATCGTCATCTTCTGCGGTTCCGGCGCCACCGGTGCGGTCAGCAAGCTGGTCGGCATCCTGGAGATCAGGCTGCCGGACGGGCTGGCGCGGCGGTACCGGCTGCTCGACGCGATCCCGCCGACCGAGCGCCCGGTCGTGTTCGTCGGGCCGTACGAGCACCACTCCAACGAGCTGCCCTGGCGGGAGTCGATCGCCGACGTCGTCGTGATCGGCGCGGACGCCGACGGCCACATCGACCTGGCCCATCTGGAGGCCGAACTGGCCCGGCACACCGGGCGGCCGCTGCGCATCGGCAGCTTCTCGGCCGCCTCCAACGTGACCGGGATCCTGTCCGACACCAGCGCCATCGCCTCGCTGCTGCACCGTTACGGCGCACTGTCATTCTGGGACTACGCGGCCGCCGGGCCCTACGCGCCGATCCGGATGGGCCCCACCGTGCCCGGGCGGGGCGACTACAAGGACGCGATCTTCCTGTCCCCGCACAAGTTCGTCGGCGGCCCGCAGACCCCAGGGGTGCTGGTCGTGCGGCGGGAACTGGTGCGCAACACGGTGCCGACCGTGCCCGGCGGCGGCACGGTCGCGTTCGTGGACCCGGTCGGCCACCGCTACCTCGACGACCCGGTGGCCCGGGAGGAGGGCGGGACCCCGGCCATCGTCGAGTCGATCCGGGCCGGCCTGGTGTTCGGCCTCAAGCAGGCGGTCGGCACCGGCCTGATCGCCGCCCGCGAGGAGCGGCTGTGGCGGCTGGCGCTGGCCCGGTGGAGCGCCAACCCGGCCATCGAGATCCTCGGCAGCCACCAGTCCGCCCGGCTCTCGATCGTGTCCTTCCGGATTCC
>DATKRG010000069.1:0-1261 GCA_035532275.1 Streptosporangiaceae bacterium
CAGGGCAATTGCATCTTCTGAGGGGTTGCGGGAGAGTGATTGGCGGGGCGATACTGGGGAGCACCAGCCCGCGAGTGCTGGGCCTGAATGTGCAAGGAGTCGCCGCGATGAACGTGTCCGCCCCGCCCAACGTGCTGGTGCATTTTGCCGACCTGCGGGATCCGCGCGTCGAACGGACCAGGCTGCACCCGTTGCTCTCGGTGGTAGCCATTGCCCTGTGTGGCGTGATCTGTGGGGCGGACTCGTGGGTGGAGGTGGCGGCGTTTGGCGAGTTACGCCGGGAATGGCTGTCCGGGTGGCTGGAGTTGCCCGCCGGCATTCCCGCGCACGACACCTTCGGGCGGGTCTTCGCCGCCCTGGACCCGGTCGCCTTCGAGACCTGCTTCGCGGGGTGGGTGCGGGCGGTGGCGCAGGCGACGGGTGGGCAGGTGGTGGCGCTGGACGGGAAGGTGCTCCGGGGATCGCACGACCACGGCGCGGGGCGGGCGGCGCTGGATCTGGTGAGCGCCTGGGCCAGTGCCAACCGGCTGGTCCTGGCTCAGGTGGCGGTCGCACAGGGGTCGAATGAGATCCCGGCTATCCCGGCCCTCCTGCGGCTGCTGACCCTGCGGGGCTGCATCGTCACCATTGACGCCATCGGCTGCCAGACCGCCATCGCCCAGGCGATCCGCGCCCAGGGAGCGGACTACGTGTTGGCCCTCAAGGCGAATCAGGAGAGCCTGTACCAGGCGGTGGGGGCGGCCTTTGCCGAACGGAGCCCGGAGGGGCGGCTGCCCTATCGGCACACCACGCACCGGGAAGTGGACAAAGGGCATGGACGGGTGGAGGTGCGCACCACCACGGTGATCGATGATCCGGCCCTCCTCGCCTGGCTGAACCCGGACCACGCCTGGCCGGGGCTGGCCGGCGTGGCGCGGGTGGAGGCCGAGCGGCGCCTCGCGGGCGAATCGAGCCGAGAGACCCGCTACTACCTGGCCAGCCTGCCGGCGGCTCGCCCGGTCCACGACGCCGTCCGCAGCCACTGGGGCATCGAGAACGGCGTCCATTGGGTGCTCGACATGGCTTTCCGCGAGGATCTCTCCCGGGTCCGCGTGGGACACGGCGCCCACAACTTCTCCCTCCTGCGTCGTCTCTCGCTCAACCTGCTCCGCCAGGACCACGCCGCCCGCTGTGGCATCAAGGCCCGCCGCCTCAAGGCCGCCCTCAGCCCGGCCTACCTCCTTGCCACCCTCAATGGCTCATTTTAGATGCAATTGCCCTG
>DATKRG010000070.1:0-4635 GCA_035532275.1 Streptosporangiaceae bacterium
GGCGATCACCTCGACCGTGAGCGGCAGCGGCGACCAGGGGGCCGACCCCAACAAGCTGGTCGCCATCACCGACGACCCGGCCGCCCTCACCCAGCCCGCCGGCGAGGCCTTCACCACGGTCCGGGCGGCCGGCGCGGGCGAGGTGCTGCGCGGCGTGTCCTTCACCCCCGGGACCGGGGCTCCCGGCCACTGACCCGCCCACCGGGCCCGCGTGGCCGGGCCGGCCGGGAGGCCGGCCCGGCTGCGCGGCCGTCTACCCGCTGTGCCGCTGGAGGAACGCCAGTGTCCGGCCGTTGAACTCGTCAACGTCCTCATAGATCGGGGCGTGCGCGCAGCCCTCGAACACGGTGACCTCGGAGCCGCCGATCCCGTCGGCTAGCGGCTCGGCGAAGCGGGTGGATGTCACCGCGTCGTGCCGCCCGAACGAGATGAGCGTGGGTGCCTCGATCATCCCGAGCACGTCGCGTGCGTCATGGGTGAGCACCGCCTGCGACTGGCGGAGGAAGGCGTCCACCGGGGGCATCGGCCGCCCGCGCACGAAATCGGCCAGCGAGTCAATGTACTCGGGCCGGCTGGCGTACAGCTCAGGCGTGAAGCACCACGGGAAGATCCCCTTGATCACCATGTCGGTCACGCTGTCCAGCGCCTGCGCCATGATCCGCCAGCCCTCGACCACGATCCGCAGGAACGGGTCGGTGGCGGGCCAGGCGCTGTGCAGCGACAGTGATCTCACCCGGGCGGGGTGCTTGGCGGCCAGCCACATGCCGGTCGCCGCGCCCAGCGACAGCCCGGCCACATGGGCCCGCTCCACGTCAGCGGCCTGCATGAACGCGGCGATATCGTCGGCGAGCAGCTGCGTGGTGTACTCGCCCTCCGGCTTGCTGCTCAGGCCGGCCCCCCTCAGGTCGACGGTGAAGCAGGTGAAGTGCTTGGCGTACTCGGCCACCTGGAACGCGTAACATGCCTGGTCGGCCGCGAGGTAGGGGATGAGCACGAGGGGCTCGCCCTCGCCCTGGACCTCGTAGTAGATGTCGATGCCGTTCGCGTGGACGGTTGGCATGTCGCCCTCCCCTGATCTCGGTCGCCGGCTGGATGCCGGCGATGGGATGGTTCCCGTTCCTGGGAAGGCCAAAGACCCGGCGGCCTGCGGGACAGGCCCTTGTGGGCCGGGCGGAGCGCGCAGAGTGTCAGCGGCGGCCGGTCCACTGCGGGCCGGTCCTGGCCCAGCGGGCATCCCAGGCGGCGAGCCGCCGCCGGTCGAGCACCCAGTGCGCCAGCAGCCCGACCACCGCCAGCGCCGCGGCCACGGCGACGGTGGCCAGTGCCGCGGCCAGGGCGACCCGGCCGATCACGTCGCTGCGCTGGACCGGTGACGATGTGAGCCGGCCCGCCTGGTCGGTCCACACCGGGACCGTGCTGCCGGCCCTGGCGCCCGCCGGGGCGTAGACCTGGCCGGTGCGCGCCGCCCCGCCGGCTGCCCGCCAGCTCGCGGGCACCAGCAGTTCGAGTGAACCCTGCGAGAGCGGCTGGGTGGCCGGCGGCGCGTTCTTCAGCAGCACGGCGGGGACCTGGTGCCAGCCCGCCTGTGCGTGCTCGGCGCGCAGGGCGGCGTTCGCTGCGGCCTGGCCGGCCGCCAGCGCGGCCACCGGCGCTCCGCCCAGGAACATCGCGATCAGCGCGGCCACGACGGCGGCCTCCACCCGGTCACTGGCCCGCCGCAGCGGATTGCGGTCCGGGCGCCAGCGGCGGGCCATCGCCGCCAGCCCGGTTGCCCTCGTCATGCCTCGCCTCATCGCTGTCCCCCTCCCGGCCAGGCGGATGCACCGCCAGACCGCCCATGGGGCGGGTGCCTATCCGGTAGCGCCACCTACCCGATGGGGGGTAGTCTACTCCTCAGACGACTGAGGAGATGAGCCGGCCCCCTCCTTACCGGGCCGGCGGGCGCCAGGCCCAGCCCCACGACGAAGGAGCGACGATGCCCCTGACGCCGCTGCGCCGCAGCCCGCTGGTCGAGCTTGCCGTGCGGCAGCTGCACCAGCAGCTCCAGTCGGGTCAGTGGCCGGTGGGAGCGCGGCTGCCCGCCGAGACGGAGCTGGCCGACCAGCTGGGCGTCGGCCGTTCTACCGTGCGCGAGGCGGTACGGGCTCTGGTCCATGCCGGCCTGCTGGAGACCCGCCAGGGTTCGGGAACGTTCGTTCTGTCGCTGACAACGGATGAGGCCTGGGAGCCGAGGCTGCGGCGCGCGGCAGTACTGGAGGTCTACGAGGTGCGTGAGGCCCTGGAGGTCCAGGCGGCGCGCCTGGCCGCGGCCCGCCGCACCGACTCCGATGTCGCGGTGCTGGCGCAGAGCCTGGCTGCCCGCGACACCGCCCGCGAGCTCGGCAGCGCCGACACCTTCGTGCAGGCCGACCTGGACTTCCACCGGGCGGTCGTGGCCGCCGCGCACAACCAGCTGCTGGCGGAGATGTTCGACTCGTTCGCCGCGGTCCTGCGCGAAGCGCTGGTCGCGGTGGTGACCGACCGGGACCTCGGCGATGTCAGCGTGGCTCCCACCCACGCCCGGCTGGTAGCGGCCATCGAGGCAGGTGACCCCGACGCCGCCGAGCAGGCGACCCGCGACCACATCGGCCCCTCCGCCGCCGTGCTGCGCTCCTCCGGCCGCCCATAGCCACCGGCGCGGCCGCTCCCGGCGCAGCCTCCCCGCCGCGCCGTCCATTCCCGCCGCGCAAGGCCGCTGCGCGCTTCCAGGCCACGCGGAGCCGCTCCCGCTCGCGCCCCGCGGCGGCGATATGGCCATTGGGTGGACGGTGGGCGGAAAGGGTACCCGGAGCGCTTTCTTCGGGCCTTTTCCTGATAATGGTTTCCGGAAAGATGAACTCTTTACCTGAAGCCGCTTGCATTTAGTGTTGCGATGCACTCTCGTAACGTTTCCGGAGGGTACTGTGGGCGACCGAATCAGCGCCTCCAGGCGAAACTACGCGAGAATAAGGAAGACGAATGCTGAGAAATAGAGGCTTATTCACGATCATGATCATCAAGAAATCCAGCGCCACGTCGCCGCTGGTTGGAGCTTGATCAACTTGAAGTTGATGATCTTGTGAATAGCCCTCATAGCCTCAGAACGGATTGGCGGGCGCGCGTCGGCGTGGCCGTGGTGGCATCCGGTTCCCTGGCCGGAGCGCTGTCGCTGGCGGCACCGGCGGCCGCCGTCGCACACCAGCCCGTCAGCTATTCCTTCCGGACCTACAACAACAGCAGCGACCCGAGCTTCAACCAGCTGCTGGGCATCAACAACGGTGGTGTTATCGCCGGGTACTTCGGGTCGGGCGCCAGGAAGCACCCGAACAAGGGCTACCTGCTCTCTCCGCCCTACCGCCAGGCCGACTACCAGGTGCAGAACTTCCCTGGCTCAAAGCAGACCCAGGTCACCGGGCTCAACAACAAGGGCGTCACGGTCGGCTTCTGGTCGAGCCAGAACAAGGCGAACATGGCCAACAACAACTTCGGCTTCTATGCGGTCAATGGCACGGATTTCCACTCCGTGAGCTTCCCGACTTCGGACAACTCCACGCCGCCTGTGAACCAGCTGCTCGGGGTCAACGACAATGACATCGCGGTCGGCTTCTACGCCGACGGCCAGGGGAACACCCACGACTACGAGTACAACATCGCGTCGAACTCCTTCAGCGACGTCTCCGTGGCCGGTGCGACCAGCGTGGTCGCGGCCGGGATCAACAACCTCGGCAACGTGGCCGGCTTCTACACCGACAGCGGCGGCCAGACCAACGGGTTCCTGCTCCGCCACAACGGCAAGCTGATCACGCTGGCCGTCCCGGGCGCGATGAGGACGCAGGCGCTGGGGGTCAACGGGCTCAACGAGGTCGTCGGCTTCTACACCGACAGCGGGGGGAACACCCACGGCTTCACCTGGACCCAGGCAGGCGGGTTCCAGACCGTGGACAACCCGCGTGGCGTCGGCAGCACGGTGGTCAACGGCGTGAACAACTCCGGCGACCTGGCCGGCTTCTACACCGGCTCGGTGGGCAACACCAACGGTTTCATGGCCAGGCCGAAGGCCTGACCTGCCTGGCAGTGCCCGGGGGCGGCGGGCCCGGACGGGCCCGCCGCCCCCGCAGCCACATGTCCGAAACGGGCCCAACGGCCCTGCCGCGCAGCGTGCCCTTCACGCAGGCTGGTGGCCATGCAAACCCAGGAGCCTTCGCTTCAGCGCTCACCTGGCGAGGTCATGGCCAGATCGTGGCAGGCGGCCCTGGTTCTCGGCATCGGCACGCTGGTGCTCGGGATCATCGTTGCCGCTCACCCGACCGGCTCGCTCGACATCATCGCCGTGCTGCTCGGCATCCTCATGCTCATGTCGGGCGCATTCCACCTGGTCCGGGTGTTCGACTCGGAGGAGCCGCACCGGGTCTGGCTCGGCATCGCCGGCCTGCTGTTCGTCGTGGCCGGCGTGATCCTGATCCGGCACCTGGACCTGACCAGGGCGATCATCGGCCTGTTCATCGGGATCACCTGGATCATCCAGGGAGTGGTCGCGCTGGTGGCGGGCCTGGGCGGCGGTTCCCGCCAGGGCCGGGGCTGGTGGATCGCGTTCGGCGCGATCAGCCTGATCGCCGG
>DATKRG010000071.1:0-5735 GCA_035532275.1 Streptosporangiaceae bacterium
CCCGTCCTGCACACCTACCGTGCCCGCGGGATCGTGCCGGACCAGGCCGCCGAGGCGGCCGGGCTGGTCACCGGCGGCACCGCCGAGTGGCCGCTGCTGGCGGCGGCCGACCTCATCATCGGGCTCGGCGTCGACCCGGCCGAGATGATCCCGGCCGCCTGGGACCACCCGGCTCCCACCATCGTGGTCACCGGGGACGCTGCCGGGCCCGGCGAGGCCGCCCGCTACTTCACCGGCGCCACCGAGCTGCCCGCCCCGGTCCCCGACGCCATCGGCCTGCTCGCCACCCTCGGCCACGATCACGGCTGGCCCGCCACGGCCGGACGCACCGCGCGGGCCGATGTGCGTGCCCGGCTGCTGCGGGCAGGCCAGTCCGGCCCCGGCCTGCTGTCGCCGCAGGAGGTGGTGACCACGGTCCGCGCGCACACCCCGGCGCAGACCATCGCCACCGTGGACGCGGGCGCGCACATGCTGGTGGCGATGCCGCTGTGGGAGGTGGACGAGCCGCACCGGCTGCTCATCTCCAGCGGCCTGGCCACCATGGGATACGCCCTGCCGGCGGCGATCGCAGCGGCGCTGTGCGTCCCGGGCGTGCCGGTGGTCGCCTTCACCGGTGACGGCGGCCTGGGCATGACGCTGATGGAGATCGAGACCGCCGTCCGGCTCGGGCTGCGGGTGGTGGTCGTGGTGTTCAACGACTCCACCCTGAGCCTGATCAGGATCAAGCAGCGCCCGGTGGGCCACGGCGGGCCGGAAGCGGTCGGCTACCGGCCGGTCTCGTTCGCCGCCGCCGCCACCGCGCTGGGCGCGGCCGGTGCCCACGTCACCGATGTGGCCGAGCTGGCCTCGGCGCTGGCCGCCGCGCTCGGCCGGGACGGCCCCACGGTGATCGACGCCCAGGTGGATCCGGCCACCTACCCGGCGGTCATGGACCTGACCCGCGGCGAGGCCGGCCGGCGCGGGACCGATCCGCTCCGGGCCGCCGCTGCCCACCACGCTCACATCCGCTGAGGAGATCACCCCGCGATGGCCGCACCCGAGATCGCCGACCTGGACCCGGACGAGCGCGACATCGTCGCCGTCGTCCGCGACTGGGTGCGTGACAGCGTCCTCCCGGTGGCCCGCGACCTCGAGCACACCGACACCTACCCGGCCGAGCTGATCGGGCAGATGAAGCAGCTTGGCGTGTTCGGCCTGGTCATCCCCGAGCGCTACGGCGGCTCCGGGGTGTCCACCCCCTGCTTCGCGCTGGTCACCGAGGAACTGGCCCGGGGGTGGATGAGCCTGGCCGGGGCGATGGGCGGGCACAGCGTGGTCGCCCGCCTGATCACCAGGTTCGGCACCGGCGGCCAGCGCGACACCTGGCTCCCCGCGATGGCCACCGGCCAGGTCCGCGCGGCCATGGCACTGACTGAGCCGGCCGGCGGTTCTGACCTTCAGGCCATCACGACCAGGGCGGCACCGGCCGGTGACGGCTACCGGCTCGACGGGGTGAAGACGTGGATCACCAACGCCCGGGCGGCGGAGGTGATCGCGGTGCTGTGCAAGACCGACCCGGCCGCCGTCCCGGCCAGCCGGGGCATCAGCATCCTGCTCGCCACGAAGGGACCCGGCTTCACCGTCTCCCGCGATCTGCCCAAGCTCGGGTACAAAGGTGTGGAGACCTGCGAACTCGTCTTCGACGGCTATCAGGCCCCGGCCGGCGCGCTGCTCGGCGGGCAGGAGGGGGCCGGCTTCGCGCAGATGATGGACGGGCTCGAGCTCGGCCGGGTCCAGGTCGCCGCGCGCGCGGTCGGGGTGGCCCGGGCGGCCCTGGAGGACTCGCTGCGGTACGCGCAGGAGCGGGAGACGTTCGGGCAGCCCATCTGGCGGCATCAGGCGGTCGGCCACCGGCTGGCCGACATGGCCACCCAGGTCGAAGCCGCCCGGCTGCTCACCACCCGGGCCGCGGCCGCCCTGGACACCGGGCGGCGCAGCGACCTGGAGGCGGGCATGGCCAAGCTGTTCGCGTCGGAGACCTGCCTGCAGGTCACCGCGGACGCGATCAGGGTGCACGGGGGATACGGGTATTCGGCCGAGCTCGACATCGAGCGCTACTACCGCGACGCGCCGCTCATGGTGGTCGGTGAGGGGACCAACGACATCCAGCGCAGCGTCATCATCCGCCAGCTGATCGGCAGAAACCGGGTCTGACCCGGCCCCCACCCACGAAGGAGTGTGCAGTGAGCATCACCGTTGCGAAGTTCCTGGATGTCGCCGGGGGAACACAGCCCGGCCAGTTCACCATCGGCGATCGCGAGCCGCTGGCGAGCCTCGCCGACCTCGATCCCATCTACAAGCGGCTGCTGGACGAACGGGTCACCGCCATCGTCGCCGTCATGGGCGCCGACGGCCTGCCGAACCTCACCCCGGTCTGGTTCGACTACACCGGCGGCATCGTGCTGCTGAACCTGGCCACCCACCGCAAGAAGGTGGACTGGCTGCGCAAGAACCCGTACGCGACTTTCATCCTGGTGAACCCCGACAACACCTATCACTGGCTCAGCATCAAGACCAAGGTGGCGCGGGAGATCTCCGAGGACGACCCGGCCGAGGGCCAGCGGGTGACCGACCAGCTTGACCACATCTGGGTGAAGTACACCGGCAACGACCCGCCGTACGGCCTGCGCGACCCCTCGTTCAACGAGCGCCGGGTGCTGTTCGAGATGGCGGTGCTGAAGGTCGCCACCTTCGGCAAGCCCTGACCGGCGGACCGCACCCCACCCGACCGGAAGGATCACAGCCGGTGTCCCCGATGCCCCGTGTCATCGTCATGGGCGGCTCGCTCGGCGGGCTGACCGCGGCGCTGGTGCTCCGGGACACCGGCTGTGACGTCCGCGTCTTCGAGCGGTCCTCGTCCGCCCTGCAAGCACGCGGCGCCGGCATCGCCGCGCTCGACGCGACCCTGCGCTACCTGGTAGAACGCGGCGGCCACCAGCCCGCGGACGTCTGCTCGTCGACCAGCTGGATCCGCTTCCTCAACCGCGACGGCAGCCTGCGGTACGAGCAGCGGCACCGGTACCGGTTCTCGTCCTGGAACACCATCTACCGGTCACTGCTTGGCCTGCTCGAACCGGCCCGCTACCTGCTGGGCAGCGAGGTGGTGGGGTTCGAGACGGCGGGCGAGGAGGTCAGCGTCGCCCTCGCGGACGGCTCCCGGGTGCGCACCGACCTGCTCGTCTGCGCGGACGGTGTCAGCTCGATCGGCAGGAGCCGGCTCAACCCCGGGGTGACGCCGTCCTATGCCGGGTACGTCGCCTGGCGCGGCACCGTCCCGGAGCGGGACCTGTCTCCCGCTACCCGCAAGGCCTACCGGGACGCGATCTTGTACCAGGTGCTGGTGGACAGCCACATCCTCGTCTACCCCATCCCCGGCATGGACGGCTCGCTCGCCGACGGCGACCGGCTCATCAACATGGTCTGGTACGTGAACGTCGCCGAGGGCGGCCCGCTTGACTCGCTGATGACCGGCCGGGACGGGATCAGGCGGGCCGTGTCGCTGCCGCCCGGCGCGGCCACCGACGCCGCGGTGGCGTCGATGCACGCCCGGGGCGCGCAGGTGTTCGCCCCGCCGATCGCGGAGGTCGTGACCACCGTCGCCGAGCCCTTCGTGCAGGCGGTCTACGACATCGACGTGCCGCGGATGGCGCGCGGCCGGGTCTGCCTGGTCGGCGACGCCGCGTTCGCGGTCCGCCCGCACGCCGCGGCCGGCACCGCCAAAGCCGCCGACGATGGCTGGGCGCTCGGTGAGGAGCTCCAGGCTGCCGGCGGTGACGTGCCGGCGGCGCTGGCGGCCTGGGAGCGCCGCCAATTGCTGGTCGGCCGGCAGCTGCTGGCGCGGACCCGCGAGATCGGCGACAGCTCGCAGTTCACCGGCACGTTCCTCCCCGGTGACCCCCGGCTCATCTTCGGCCTGCACGAACCAGGACACTGACCCAAGACCCGCATACCAGGGAGGCCTGCATGGCGACCACCATCTTGCACGAGGGCAGCTTCGACCGCGGGCAGTACGCGGGCGAGCTCGACGCGGCACCGGGCAACCTCGACGTGGGCACCAGGCTGTGGTTCGAGAACGACCGCATCCGGGTCTGGGAGGTCCGGCTGCGGCCCGGCGAGCGCGGCCCGTTCCACGCGCACACCCGCCGGTACTTCTGGACTGTGGTGGACGGCGGCATCGGCCGCCAGCGGACCGCCGACGGAACGGTGATCACCCGTGAATACCACGTCGGTGACACGAACTACTCCGAGCATTCGCCGGACGAGCCGCTGATCCACGACTTCGAGAACGCCGGCGACACCCCCATCCGCTTCGTCACCGTCGAGCTACTCGACTGACCCCTGTACCGGCCCCGCCACCGTGCTGGGTAAGCCAGGGGTATGGACCCACTGGCGGAGTACCGGCGTAAGCGGGACCAGGGGCGCACGCCGGAGCCGATGCCGGCCGGTCAGGGGCCGTCCGATGCCACGGGCGCGGCCGGCCGGGCAGCGCGGTTCGTGGTCCAGGAACATCACGCCCGGCGGCTGCACTGGGACCTCCGGCTGGAACGCGGCGGGGCGCTGGTGTCGTGGGCGCTGCCCAAAGGTGTGCCGGGCGACCCGGCGGTCAACCATCTCGCGGTGCACACCGAGGACCACCCGCTGGAGTACGCCGGATTCGCCGGCGAGATCCCACGCGGCGAATACGGCGCCGGCCAGGTCACGATCTGGGACCACGGCACCTACGAGGCGGTCAAGTGGCAGGACAGCGAGGTCAAGGTGATCCTGCACGGCCAGCGCCTGTCCGGCGGGTTCGCCCTGTTCCGCACCCACGGCGACAGCTGGATGATCCACCGGGAACGGGTGCCGCTGCCGGGCCGGATCGAGCCCATGCTGGCCCGCGCCGCGGACCTGCCGCCCGAGGACGGCCGGTGGGCGCATGAGATGAAGTGGGACGGCCTGCGCGCACTGGCCTATGCCGGAGACGGGCGGGTCCGGCTGCTCTCGCGGACCGGCCAGGACATCACCGCTGACTACCCCGAGCTGGCCGGGCTGGGGCGGGCACTGGGCCGCCGGCAGGCCGTCCTGGACGGCGAGATCGTGGTGCTCGGCACGGGCAGCTGGCCGGACTTCGAAGCGCTCCAGCAGCGCATGCACCCCCGCTCGGCGGCGGCCGCACAGCAGCTCGCCAGCAGCCTGCCGGTCACCTATCTCGCGTTCGACCTGCTCCACCTGGACGGCCGGCCGCTGCTCGACGAGCCCTACCACGCCCGGCGGGAGCTGCTGGACGGGCTGGGCCTGGAAGGGCCGGGCTGGCAGACCCCGCCGTCGTTCACGCAGGAGACGGGCGGGGATGTCCTGGCCGTGTCCCGCCAGCACGGCCTGGAAGGGATCGTGTCCAAGCGCCTGGCGTCCCGCTACGAGCCGGGCAAGCGGACCGGCAGCTGGCGCAAGATCAAGAACATCCGGCGGCAGGAGGTGGTGGTCGGCGGCTGGAAGCCAGGCGAGGGCGGCCGCACCGGCCAGATCGGCTCACTGCTGATCGGCGTGCACGACCAGGCCGGGCTGGCCTACGCCGGGCATGTCGGGACCGGGTTCAGCCAGCAGGCACTGCGGATGCTCAGGGAGAGGCTGGCGCCGCTGCGCCGGGACACCTCGCCGTTCGCCACCCCGGTGCCGCCCGAGCACGCCAGGCCCGCCGTCTGGGTGGACCCGGCGCT
>DATKRG010000072.1:0-55929 GCA_035532275.1 Streptosporangiaceae bacterium
CGGTCACGTCAACCAGCTGCAGCGACGCCCATGCGCCCTGCCAGCCCTGCTCCTTGTAGGTCTTGGCGGTATCAAGGATCAGTTTCTTGAGGTTCTCGGCGGCCACACGGTAGTAGCGCTCTGGACTGTAGTACTGCTCAAAAGTGAGCTGGGATTCAGTCACGCGTGCTTCACCTCAGCAGGGTTTCCCGCCGAACGGGATGCTGGCCATACGGCGGCCGGGGTCGGCCAGCCTTCTCACGGTGGAAAGACCGGCCTCGGAGAGTACAGGTTTATCCGTTCATCCGACGAGCGCGAACTCACTCTCATGCCGCCGATGGGAAGGGCGGCTGGCCGGCCACCGGCGGTGCCTCTGTTAAGTAAGCGGGCTTGAGGACGCTTGGCGCGGCACACCCAGGCATGACGCGCCAGGGAAGCGCCGGGGCTTCGCAACGTCTGCTGGTCTGGCTGGCGGGTGTCGCCGACGAGTGACCCAGCGCCTCCGAGTGCAGCAGCGGCAAACCTGGAGGGTGAATGACCCAGCCGGGGGTTGAGGAAACCCCAGTACCTGGCCAGCGCCGTGCCCGGATGCGGTTCAGCGCTGATCGCCGAGGACGGCATTCCGAGGTCGTTCATGAAGCATGGAAGACTGCCCGGGCTGCGGCTGCCTTCTGATCAGGGTGTGGACGGGTACGATCCCATGATCACGTTCTCCGAGTGGGCTGACCAGTCCCCAGCGAAGGCGAGTAGATCAGCCGAGCTGTCCGCAGCGTCAGCGTGGACCGTAGCGCGGGGGGGGCAGGCCTTCACAACAGTGTCAAGGGCTGCAGTGCCTCACCGACTCTCTAGCCCCGGTCTTCGCACATGGGAGTTGGATGCAGGCGGCGGCTGGGTGATGGGCGGACGGCTGGGTCGTTACGGCCTTGAGTGAGGTGCGGGGAATGGCTGACCTGGCTGCTGGTTGATGTCTGGCATGAGCGAGATGTCAAGGACTGGCCAGGGACGCGGGCGGGCCCGGGCCGAGATCGCGGTGGTCCGCCTGCTGGAAAAACGGCTGGGGGCGCTGCCGGTGGTGGCGGAGTTCGGGCGGCGGCTGCGGATCGCGGAGATTGTCGATGGGCTGTGCCCAGTCCGGCCGGTGGCCTGGATCTCCCACGGTGAGGTGATCGAAGCGCTGGTGGCCAACCGGCTGACCGCACCAGCGCCGATGGTGCGGGTGCAGGAGTGGGCCGCGGCGATGGCGGTGGACGAGGCCTATGGCATCACCCCGGAGCTGCTCAACGACGACCGGATCGCCCGGGCGTTAGACGCGATCGCCCCGTACCTGGATGAGATCACTGGCAGTGTGGGAGCGGCGGCGATCACTGAGTTCGGTGTGGATGTGTCGCGGCTGCACTGGGATCTGACCTCGATTTCCCTGTATGGCGCCTGCCCGCAGGCTGACCTGGAGTACCCGGCGCCGCGGTGGGGGCATCCCAAGGACCGCAGGCCCGGCCTGAAGCAGATCCAGGCCGGGCTGGCGGTCAGCGGAGATGGGGGGATCCCCGTCTTTCACCACGCCTACGCGGGCGGGGCCGCGGAGGTGGCCCAGGTCGTGGGGGCGATGACCGCGCTGAGGCAGATCGCCGGGCCGCGGCCGTTCCTGCTGGTGGGCGATTCGAAGCTGATCTCCTATACCAACGCGGCGGCGATGGGTGCCCAGGAAGTGGGGTTCGTCGCGCCGCTGGCCGCCTCGCGGGTCCCGGCTGGTTTGTTCGCCGCGCTGCCGCCGGGGGCGGGCACGCTGGTGGACTATACCGCCGGGCGTGACGCCCGTAAGCCCGCCGCGGCCCGCGGAACCTACCGGGTCCTGGAAGACGGCGGGATGGATCTGGCTGGCCCGCGTAAGGCCGACCCGCCGGTGCATCTGCGCCGGATCCTGGTGTATTCCTCAGCGAACGCCCACGGGTGCGGCCAAAGCCCGCGCGCTCAAGCTCGCCAAGGCCACGGGGGACCTTGACCGGCTGGTGCGCACGGCCGGGACCCGGTTCCACCCCACAGCAGACGCCGTCGTCGCCCGCACCCTGGCGATCGCCACCCAGCGCCGCGTCAAGGCGTACCTGTGCACCACGATCAGCCATAGCCCCACCGGCAAACCAGTCCTGTCCTGGCATTTCGATCAGGCCGCGATCGACGCCGAAGCCGCCACCGACGGCTGGTACGCCCTGCTGACTAACCCGAAGTTACGGCTGCTTCTGATGCCGAGATCGCCGCTGGCCTGCTGTTTCGCCGTTTGCGGCGGTGTCTGTCCTGGCTACTTCCGCAGGGTGAGCGGGATCGGGACGCCGATGAGGTCGAAGGCCTGGCGCTGCTGGCTGGTCGGCTCGGTGAGGACGGGGATTTCGGCGGGCGCGCCGGCGAACTGGAGCTGGTTGCGGGTCAGGGTGCCCAGGTGGGCGAGCAGCCCGCCGAAGCTGCGGTAGGGGCGGCCGTTGGCGTCGTGCTGGCGGGAGGCTTTCGCGTCGGCGGATGCCGAGCGGCGTGCGGGGGTGACGGGGTTCGCCTGTGCGGGGGGTTCCTCGTCGGTGTAGGTCAGGGGTGCCCAGGCCTGGCGGAGGTGCCAGGTGAGGTAGGCGGCGAGCATGCAGATCAGGACGTGGCCCTTGACGCGTTTCTCCAGCCGGTGGAAGACCGGGCGCAGGTCGAGGTCGTCGGACTTGATGTGGCGGAAGTCGCGCTCGACGTATTTGAGGTTCTTGTAGGCGGTGACGGCCCCGGCGGTGGCGAGGGTCTCGGCGGGGACGGGGGTGCGGATGACGTAGATGCCGTCGAGGCGGGCCTCGTCGTCGATCTGGTCCTGTTTCCGCTCGACGGCGAGGCTGTCATCGGTGATGGTGACGTCGAGGTGCTTGGCCATCTTGTGCTTGCCGATGACCTTGCCGACGGCGGTGCCGATCTTGTCCGCGCCGGCCAGCCGCCCGGCGGCGACGCGGGTGATGACCGGGGCGAGGAGCTTCTCGGTGGCGGCTAGGAGGGCCTCGCGCTTGCGGGCGCGCTCGTCGGCGAGGGCGGGGTTGCGGCAGGCGATGAGGCGCTCGCCGGGGAAGTCGGGCGAGGTGATCTCGGCGAGGTCCTGCTCGTCGAACAGCGACAGCTGCAGCGGGCCGTCGTCGGCCATCAGCGCGCGGATCTGCGGCGAGCGCAGCGCGGTGATCCAGCCGTACTTGCCGTCGAGCTCGCGGAGGGCGTCGATGCGGGCGGTGGTGATCATGCCGCGGTCGCCGACCATGACCATCTTCCGGAGGCCGAACCCGTTGCGGACGACCTCGGCGATCGCGGCGAACGCCGTGGGGTCGGCGGTGTTCCCCTCGAAGACCCGGACCGCGACCGGGCGGCCCTCGGGGTCGGTGAGCAGCCCGTACTCGATCTGGACCTTGCCCTTCTTCCCGTCGCGGGAGTAGCCGCGGGCCCCGAGCGGGCAGTGCGAGCCCTCCAGCCACGAGCTCGACAGGTCGAACAGCGCCGTCCTCGACGGGTTCGCCTGCGGGGCGAGGTGCCGGCGGGCGAGGCTCTTCTCGATGGCGTCCTGCTGCCCTTCCAGCCAGTCCATCGCCGCGTACGCGTCGTCGGTGGTCGCGTCCTCGATGCCGAGGTCGGGGCCGAGGGTCGTGTCGGACCACCAGGCGAGGGTGGACAGCTTCGAGCCGGGGTGCGTGACGCGGGAGATGACGAGGGCCAGGGCGAGGTCGCGCTGGGGGCCGGCCGGGCCGAGGAGCCGCGGCATCCCGAGTTTCGCGGCCATCGCCATGGCGGCGGCGACGTGGCCGTGGGGCAGCGACCGGGTGACCGTCACCGCGGGGGCGCCCTGCGCCGGGGCGAGGGCCTCGCCGCGCAGCGCGGCCTCGACGGTGTCGACCATGTGGTCGGGGAGCTTCGACAGGTTGGCGAGGGTCTCGTGCCTGACCTTGCCGTCCTCGCGGTAGGTGCGGCGCAGCAGCCTCGACTCGTACTCCCGGCGCCGTCCCTGCTTGTCGGTGTGCGAGCTCTTGATCCTGGCCACGTGCATCGCCGTCGGCTGCTCCAGCATGACCACATCATAACAGCGTGCAGCAGGGAAATCGTGGCGGCACGCCAAGATTTTCCTGGCTACACGATAAGGTCACAGGAAGGCTCGCGTGCCTGGTCAGGCACGAGATTCCTGCTCGGAAACCCCGTAACTTCGGACTAACCTGGAGCCCCGCCAGGCCAGCCCGGCGGAGGTTTTCCGCCGTTACAAGGGCCAGCACGTCGTTGAACGCCGCTACGGCGAGTTCACAGGCCCCCTCGCGGTCGCCCCCCTGTTCCTGAAGACCAACCGCCGCATCGCCGCCCTGATCACCGTGATCTGCCTGGCTCTGCTGATCTTCTGCCTGACCGAACGGCAGGTCCGCAACGCCCTGCACCCTCACGGCGAGATGATGACCGGCCTGCCCGGTTACGGCCGCACCCCCGCCCGCCCCACCGGCCGGACCATCTTCCAGGCCCTCGCCGACCTGCGCCTGATCCCCGCCCACGACGGCAACCCCGCCACGATCCCCAAACCCACCGGCAAACCCACCGGCGTCCAGGCCCGGCTGCTGGACCTCCTCAGCATCGACATCAGCCGACCCCGCTGGCTCACCAAGTGAAATCCCATGTGCGAAGACCGGGTCTAGCGGCTTCGGCTACCCCGTGCGAGCCTCCACAGGCCTTCGGCGAAGTAACGGATTCCCTTGAACAACTCAACGGCGTGGAGGGGATCAGGCTCGGCATGAAGCAGGCCGCCTCCGTGCGCCAGCATGTTGCGAAGGTGGCGCAACCGGTCCTCCCACGCGTCGAACTCCAGGGCCGAGCTGTACCCAAGGGCCGAGACTACCTCGGGGCAGCGTTGGAGCAGCGTAAGCCTGTGGTTGAGCATCAGGCACTCCAACGGAGTGACCTCAGTGTTCGTCCTACGCCTCTCCTCGAAGATCTGAGCGACACGCCGTCTTTGGGAATCGCTCAGAGCGTTCATCCACGACTGGCCGAGGCGCCTGTCGATCAGCACGTTCATAGCTGATTCCGCAGCCAGGATCAGGCCAAAGGCGACCATGCTGACCGCAGGTCGCTGAAGATCAGCTCGAGTTACGATCCCGCAGACCCTGTCTTGCTGCAAGACGAAGTAGAACGGCTGGATGGCGAGCCGCGAGACTCCGTCCGCAAGACTCAAGTCCGCTGCGACGAGCATGGCAGCGTCCATGGGCCTGGCCTGCTCGACGACTGGCCGGTCATCCGGCTGCAGCGAGTCTGCCGCAACCAGTCTGTGCACATCAGGCTCGTCAATGGGCGCCGCGTCGAAGCCCTGCCTTTGCATCCAACGGAGCGTCCGCTGGGCTGTCCAGTTCGGAGACGCCTTCTTTAGATCAAGTTCCGCCAGGTGGGTAACCGCCAGAGAACTCTCGGCAATCCGAAGTAGGGAGCCAAGGCGGACACCTCTCGAAGAAGCCCACGGCGTACTCAAGCCAGGTCCTTACTCCGTCATCGATGTCCTACTGTCCGCCAAGAGCATCGCGTCCCAAGCAGCGGCGCGAAACCACCGCCTGGCCTATGACTCCGGGGGCCAGGCATGTTCAACATCCTGCCGCGCTGGGCGCGTCTGTTCTGTCATCTTGGGCCGATCCGTGGGCCAGGGTGTCATCAGCAGACGTCCTGAACAACGGTCAACTGGCGGTCAAATGATCTTGGAAGCGATACGGGCTCACCAGAAACCTGGGCTCTGACCTGCTGCTTTGTGGAGCCCCCTTTACGGAATCGAACCGTAGACCTTCTCCTTACCATGCTATCGGTGTCTGGCTCTGTCGGCTCCAGTTCGTCATGGTCTGCACCAGCGGGGGCAACCGGGGGGGCAGGGAAGCTAGGCAAGTCTGGAAGCTGTGGCGGGACCTGAAGCCGCCGCAACGCAGTGCCAGCACGTGACGGGAAGCCCGTTTGATCTCGCCCAGTGTCGCGCGACACCGGCTGATACACCCTGATCCTGCTGCCATCACGCTGCCACGAAGATCAAAAAGCCTGACCGCCTTCCGGCGATCAGGCCTCTGACCTTCAACTCCCTGGTAGCGGGGGCAGGATTTGAACCTGCGACCTCTGGGTTATGAGCCCAGCGAGCTACCGAACTGCTCCACCCCGCGTCGATGTCCCTTCACTTTAGGGGGTCGCGCAACGCGAGGCAAATCACGCTCCCCTCGTCCGGGCCGCCGGAACGGGCCGCTGCCGGGCCGGTCACGCGCCTCCGGTCAGGCCGCCTGCCGTGCCCGGCCCGGACATCCACAGGACATAACGCACCGGCCAGCCCGACGCCGGTGGCTGGGTCAGCACGTGCGGGTCCTGGATCGTGGCCAGGTCCATGACCCGGCGGGGCGGCGCACGGTAGGGAGTGAGCTCGCCCGGGCGGGTGGCCAGCAGCACGGGCAGCCGTCCCGCCCGGGCGATACCGCTGATCACCACCTCTACCTGCGCGGGGGTGGCACCTGCCATGGCGGCCGACGGGATCCCGCACATGCCGCGGATCACCTGGGTGAACCGCCGGGCGGCGACCCGGTCCAGCAGCAGCACCGACGCGGTCCCCGGAATCGCCCCGCACAGCCCGCGGATGGCGCTCAGTTCGCCAGCACCGGTCTGCTGGAACGCCAGCCCGGTGGCGGTGTGCGCGACTGGCGGCCCGGCATGTGCCGCCCCGATCCCGAACGTGGTCACCGCCGACGGCACGGCCAGCGCCGCCACGAAACAGCCGACCGCAGCCGATACCGCTGCCACCCCGGCGCCGCGCTCGCGTGCCCGGGTGGCCAGCCATGCGCAGACCCAGACCGCGGCCACGATCAGGCCGGGCAGCAGGACCGGGACGAGCCGCCGGCTCGCCCACGGCTGGTCCGGGATGGTGCCGGGGCGCCACAGCACCGCCACGGTTCCCCAGCCGATCACCATCAGCGGCAGCGCCCAGGCCCGGGCCGTCCCGGCGGGGTCGCGCCAGGTGATCAGCGCCCGCAGGCACTGCCGGGTGAGAAGCGCGAGACCGACCACGGCGAGCAGCAGCGCCGGCGCCCCCAGATACCAGATCACCCAGTACAGGCTGTCCTCGGCGTACAGGCGGTGCGGGTCCACCGGCAGCTGCGAGATCCGCTGCAGCGCCGTGACATACGGATTCGCCGCGCCCCGCACGGTCTGCACGTCGGGCCTGATCACGAAGCCGACAGCCACCAGAGCCACGAGCACCGCGCCCGCCTCCGGCAGCCAGCGCAGCGGGCGGGCGGTGAGCAGCCGGACGCAGCGCCGCCGGAGCGGCTCCACCAGCCCGGCCGCGGCCCCGGCCAGCGTGATCGCGGCGAACCCGGCGGCGGCCAGCCCGGTCAGCGCGAGCTGCGGTCTCAGTGCGCTCATCATCGGCCCGGCGAGCACGTACCCGCCGGCCAGCCCACAGGCGACACCCACCAGCAGGCCGCCACCGAACGGCAGCGCCTGCGGCCTTCGCCCGGCCAGCAGCACGCCCTCGAAGACGATCGCGGGCAGCAAGTACACGAGCGATCCGGCCCCCACCAGCACGGTCAGACCAAGTGCGCAGCCGCCGAACGATGCCAGGGCGCCGGCCCGCCCGGAGATGACGGAGTCCGCCACCAAGCAAAGCCCACCGAAAAGCAGTACCTGCACCAAGATCTCGCTGAACGCCGACCGGCTGGTGTATGTCTCGGGCAGGCTGAGAGCCAGCAAGAATGCGCCGACCGGTGCCCACTGCGGGCCGGCCAGCCGGCCGGTCAGCCCGCCGACGGAGAGTACCGCGAACGCGCCTAGCAGTGGACTCATGGCCGCACCGCCAGCAAGGCCATGTGCCCACATCCCGGCCGCGAGCGTCACCGGCAGGCCGGCGGCCAGCTGGGGCACGACCGCCCCCGCCTGGCCGGTGAAGCCGAAGGTGGAGAAGGTGAGGCCAGGGTGGCTGCCCCCAAATGCCGCGGGCAGGGGCGTGATCGGCAGCGAGCCATGCAGCGCTATCCAGTAGCCGAACTGGAAGTACGCGCCCGGATCGCGGTCCACGATCAGCTGCGGCGAATTCGCCCGGAACTGCCAGAGTGCGAATGCGACCGCGGCCACCACGGTGCCCACCAGGCCCCACCAGGCGGCCCAGCCCGGCGCGGGCTTGCCCTGCGCGCGCTCCCCGGGCCGCTCGGCCAGGGTGTCCCCGCCGGACGCGCCGTCCCCCGCGACAGCCTCACCTGCTGTGCCCTCGCCCGCCGCGGCCTCGACGGGCACGCTGGCCGCCGGATCCGCCTTGACGATGGCCTGCCCCGGCCACCGGCCCGGCGGATACCTGGCCGCCACCATGACCAGGCCGACCGCCACCGGGACCGAGATGAGCACCATCGGGACCGGGAAGAACCGGCCGGCCAGCAGCAGCGGCAGCCCTGTCAGCAGCCAGGCCATGACCAGCAGCGCGGGCGCCACCGTCACCATCGCGAACGCCTTGCCGCCGGGATCGGCGCCCCGGTGCTCCCCCGGACGCCGGCGGCCCTGCGCCGACATGCCCTGCTCCGGGCCGGAACCCGGCCGGCCGGGCCAGCGCAGACCGGACCACAGGCGCCGGGGATCCCCCGGCCGCTGAGGCCCCAGTCGCTGGATCCCGGGCCGGTCGACCGCCAGCGGCGGCAGGCGGCCACCCTGGGTGTGTCTGCCGGTCAGCCGAGATCCCAGGCGCACGCACTCCACTCTAGAGCGGAACGGGCCGCAGCCAGGGGAGGCTTGATGACCGATTCCCCCTAATAGCGCCACATACCATAACCTCTCGGGGGGACAATGGGGCCTACCCCCGCGATCCACGAGCCAGGCCGAGGAGCGATGAGCCGCTACGACGATCCCGAGGGCATGGGCGACTACCCAGAGCCCGGGAGAAGACGTATGGGGCCGCTGGGTCGCCGCGACCGCGGCGAGGACACCGGCTCCTGGGGCACCGGCGGGCCAGGGCGCCGCGACCGCGCCTCCGGCCGGGACCCTCAGACGGGCCCGGGCCGCTCCGGGCGGCAGCGCCGGCCAGAACGCCAGGACCGTCCCGGCCGCCAGGGCCGGCCAGAACGCCAGGGCCGCACCGGCCCGGTGCGCCGCCACCCCGTGCTGGGCGCGCATCCCGTGCTCGGCCTGGCCGCGATCATCTCCACCGTCCTGGTGGTGGGGGTCTCGCTCATCGCCTACGCCGCCGTGCGCAACGTCTACGACGGCATCAACCACGAGACCATCACCGCGCAGATGCTCGGCCACCGCCCACCCAAGCTCAACGGCTCGACCAACATCTTGCTGATCGGCTCCGACTCCCGTGCTGGCACCAAGGGGTACGGCAGCTTCGTGCAGGGATCGCGGTCGGACACCTCGATGCTGCTGCACATCTCGCCCGATCACGCGCACGCGTACGTGATCAGCTTCCCACGCGACTCCATGGTGCCGGTCTACGGCTGCCTGTCCGACCACCAGGGCCACCCCGGCCAGTCAGCGGCCCCCGGCTCGACCGAACGGCTGAACGCGACGTTCTCCGACGGTGGCGCACCGTGCCTGTGGAAGACACTGGAGCAGACCACCCACATCCGCATCGACCACTTCGTCGAGGTCGGTTTCGGCAGCTTCAAGACCATCGTCAACGACGTCCACGGCATCGACGTCTGCCTGCCGTTCCCCATCCGCAACTGGCGCGCTCATCTGTACCTGTCGGCCGGGCGCCACAAGGTCTACGGCGCTCAGGCGCTCGCGTTCGTGCGGCTGCGGGAGAACATCGGCGATGGCAGCGACCTGGAGCGCATCCAGCGGCAGCAGATCTTCCTGGCCTCAGCGATGCAGAAGATCAAGCAGACCAACCTGCTGGGCGACTACAAGGTCCTCGCCGACGCCGCCCATGCCGTCACCACCGACCTCACCCTGACCAACATGCTGAGCATCGCCAACGCCATGAAGAGCCTGAACCCCAGTTCGCTCCGGTTCATCACCGTGCCGGTGGTGCCGGACCCGCTGGATCCCGCGGCCACCGTGGACTGGGCACAACCGCAGGCCGACACCCTGTTCTCCGCGCTCTCCCACGACAACCACATCTACAAGGCCGTGAAGGCGGCCAGAGGAGCCGGGAAGAAGAAGGGCAAGCCGGCCGCGACGGTCAGTCCATCGCAGGTGCAGCTGGAGGTGCTCAACGGCTCGGGTACCGCCGGCCTGGCGGGCACCACAGCCACCGGCCTGTCCGGCCGTGGCTTCAACGTGATCGGGACCGGCGACGCGGCCAACTTCACCTACGCGAACTCGGTCATCCAGTACAGCTCCGCGTCCCAGATCCCCGAAGTGAACACGCTGAAGAAGGAGGTGCCCGGCGCGCAGGTGCAGAAGGCCTCCGGCCTGCAGGCCGGCACGATCGCTCTGGTGATCGGCTCGAAGTTCGCCGGCCTGACCGGCGGGAAAGCCAAGAAGGGGCCGTCGGTGGCCACCCTCAACACCAGCAACTACCAGACCATCACGGCCAACCAGAACATCTGCAAGGACAACTCCGCGTTCTCCGGCCCGCTCAGTCCCGTACCGTCGCCGAGCGGCTGACCCACGAGCGGATGATCTGCTGGTACGCGGGATCGGCGGCTGGCCTGGCGGCCGGGCCCGGTCCCGGGCCCGCACGTGCGTCCGCCGCCTGCAGGCCCATCCGTGACACCTCCAGCCAGACCAGCAGGCCGACCGGGTACACGAAATAGCCGAACCTGGTCGCGGGTGCCAGCACGAACATGGCGGTCAGCGCGATGGCCAGGCGCCAGGCCGCGGCCGGCACCGTGCGCGGCGGGCGGATCGCCAGGCTCACGATGATGGCCAGCCCGGCCAGCGCGAGCAGGGCCACCGCTACCAGGTGCCCGGCATACCCGGTCTCGGCCAGCAGCCGGCCCGGCAGTGGGCTCACGGCCTGGGACTTGACGCTGGCCAGGCCGAGCGGGAACGCGATCGTGTTCTGCACCAGCGAGCGGGGCCCGAGGATCGCCACCGGCCCCACCGCCGCGGCGACCACCGCCAGCGCGGTCGCGGACATGGTCACCGCCGCCCGGCGGCCGTCCCTGGCCGCGAGCAGCACCGCCGCCACCACCAGGGCCGGCCAGGCGGTCGCCTTCATGGCCGCGGCGGCGCCAAGCGCCAGCCCGGCCAGCACCAGCCTCGGCCGCCGCCACAGCAGGGCGAGCCCCAGGCACTGGCACGCCAGGACCGGGACGTCGGTGCCGCCGACGGTCAGCGAGAACGCGATCACCGGCGAGGCGGTCACCAGCGCGGTCCACCGCACCACGTCCCGGGCCCCGGCAACGGCCAGCGCCGTCGCGAACACCAGCACGAACACCACGCCGAACCAGATCCGCGGATCGGTGACCGGCGAGAACCCCAGCAGGACCCGCGGAACGCCGAACGCGGTCATGACCGGGAGGTACGGGTCAAAAACGTTCGGGTTGTGCGCGGCGGCCAGCACGGCGGGCCCCGCGTACGGCGTGCCGCGGTGCAGCAACTGCGCGGCCGACTGGTTGATCACCTGGACCTCGGGCTGCTGGAGGTGATCAGCGGCCATCAGCCACATCGGCCCGACCAGTGCCCCGGCCAGGCTGATCACCAGCGCCAGGTCCAGCCCCCGGGACTTCCACCCCAGCACGCACATCGCGGCCACCAGGTACGAGCAGCCGGCGAACACCCCCCACAGCCGGTGTGCCTGGTAGGTCGTGACCAGCGCCATGGTGATCGCGAAAACGGCACAGGCGCTGAAAGCGAAAGTCATCCCCGAACGAGGGATCGCGGCAGGCGACGGCCAGTCGAACCGGCGTGGTGCCGGGTGGCCCGGCGGCGCCTGCTTCAGCATGAGCATCGGCATGCACCCTCCACTGAGGGCGATCCTAACCTCCAGCTTTTTTCCAGCCTGACGACGCCCCACCGGTGATCATCCTGGGTGATAACCAGGCCCGGATACCGGGCACCGCGGGCCCCCTCAGCGGGCACCTTCCCCCGCCGCGGGTCAGATAACCGGGGGACGGCCTGCCCGGGTCATCCGCCAGGCGGTGCGCGCGGACACCGGCCGCCGCCAGCCGGGATCCATCCGCCAGCCCTGCCCGAAACCGGTCAGCCAGGCGCGGACAGCGGCCGGCGAGCGCTCCCGCAGCACGGTCAGGCCGAACCAGTTGAGCAGGTAGATGGCAGCCAGCGGCCAGGGCAGATTCCGCCGGGCCAGCAGCACCCGGTTCCGCCCGTCCAGCCGGTAGAAGGTGGCGTGCCGGGCGTTCGGCAGCGCATGGTGGCACATCTGAGCTGCGGCGTCGTACTCCAGCCGGTACCCCTGGCCGATCAGCCGCCACGCCAGGTCGGTCTCCTCGTGCGCGTAGAAGAACGCCTCAGGCAGCCCGCCCGCCTCCAGGTACGCCGCCCGCCGGATGGCGCAGGCGCCGCCGGCGAACGTGGTCACCGGCGAGGAGCGCTCTGGATCGCCGGCCCGCAGCCGGGGCACATGCCAGCGGGCTCCCGGTCCGCCGTCCGGGTCCACGACCCGGAACGAGATAACCGCAAGACCGGGGTCAGCGGCAAAACGGCTGGCGATATACGGCCCCAGCTGAGGATCGGGGAACCAGCCGTCGTCGTCGAGGAAGAGCACCACGTCCCCGGCGCACTCCTGGACCCCGGCGTTGCGCCCGCCGGCCACACCAAGATTTTGCGGAAGTTTGACCACTTGGACACCGGGCGGCGCCGGCGGCACGTCGGCGCCGTTCCCCACGACGACCACTTCCAGGCCGTCCCCCTCCTGCGCCAGCGCACTGCCGACCGCCCGCTCCAGCTCGGCAGGCCGGTCCCCCATAGTCAAGATCACGCAGGACAGCTTCACCGCAGTCTCCGTGACCCGAGGATCGCGACCAGGTGCGCGATCACCATGAGGCCAGCGATGACCAGGCAGGCCAGCATGAGGAAGCGGGTCGCCGTCAGGCCGCCGGCGGCCGCGTCGATGATCGCCGCGATCAGGATCAGCAGCGACAGCTCGACCGCCTGGATCACCCGGTGGACGCGCAGCGCGGCGGCGAGCCGCCGCGCTGCTGCCAGGCCGGCCCCCCGCGGGGCCAGCGCGGTGTCGCCGTGGGACCCGGCCAGGCCCGCCTTGGCCCTGGCCACGATCACGTTGTCGGTCTCGGCCTTGACCAGCATCGCCAGCAGGGCCGCCGCCAGCCCGGCGGTCACGTACCCGCCAGCGACGCTGAGATGCCCCTGCGCGCGGAACCCCAGCCCGGCCAGCAGGGCGGCCTCGCCCAGGTAGTGCCCGATCCCGTCCAGGTACACCCCGGCGGCCGAGGTCTTGCCGCTCCACCGCGCCAGCTCCCCGTCCGAGCAGTCCAGCAGCAGGTAGGCCTGGATCAGCACAGCGGCGGCGATGGCCGACCAGAGCCCGCCGAGCGCGACGACCACACCCGCGGCCACCCCGCACACGACGAAGCCGGCCGTGACCATGTTCGGCGACAGGCCCAGCCGGGCGAAGACCCAGGTCGCGTGTGGCGATAGCCGGCGCATGTAGAGGCGGCCAGCCCAGTGTTCATCGTTCAGCCGCGAAATTACTTCGGGGGGCTGGCCGGTGGCCTTCAGCTCAGCCAGCGACGGTCCGGACATACTCCTCCACTCGCGCCCCCGCCTCAGCCTCGGTCAGCCCGAGACGCTCCAGGATCGTGTAGCGGCCGGGGCGGGTGCCGGGGGCGCACACCACCGCCTTGGTGAAGTCCGCCGCCGACAGCCCCAGCTCGGCCGGGGAACGCGGAAGATTGTGCCGCGCCAGGCACGCCGACACAAGATCGGCCTGCCTGGCGTCCTCGCGCAGGTAGGCGCAGAACAGCGCGCCCAGCCCGGCCAGCTCCCCGTGCGTGCCCGCGCCCGGGAACAGCTGGTCGATGGCGTGCAGGATCTCGTGGTCGCCGCCGCTGCACGGGCGGCTGGAACCGGCCACCGTCATCGCCATCCCGGACAGGATGAGCGCCTCGGCCAGCACCGTGAGGAACTCGTCGGACTCGATGCCGCCCGGCTGGTGCAGCACCGCCTGCGCGGCCGTGCGGGCCAGGGTGACCGCCAGCCCGTCGATCCGCTCGCCAGCGTCCGCCACCGCGAGCTCCCAGTCGGCGATGGCCGACAGGTTGCTGACCGCGTCCCCGATCCCGGCCCGGACCAGCCGGGCGGGCGCGGCGTGCACGCTGTCCAGGTCCACCATCACCGCCACTGGCGGCGCCACCCCGTAGGAGCCCTTGCCCGACTCGTGCTCCAGCGAGCTGACCGGGGAGGCGATGCCGTCGTGGGACAGGTTCGTGGCGACCGACACCATCGGGATGCCGGCCATGCTGGCGGCGAACTTGGTGACGTCGATGGTCCTGCCGCCGCCGATCCCGGCCACTGCCTCGTACGAGCCCGCCCGCAGCCGCTTGCCGAGGCTGACCGCGGTGTCCACGGTGGCGTCCTCCACCCGGAACACCTCGGCCTCGCCGATGTCCAGCCGGGCCGCGATGCCGTCACCGTGCTCACCGGGCCCGACCGCGACGGCGACCCTGCCTTGCGTCGCGATCCTGCGGTCTGCCAGCAGCGTCCCGAGGTCGGCGATCGCGCCCCGCCGCACGTCCACGGCGAGCGGCGCGGGCAGCAGCCGGGCCAGCAGCGGCACGGGCCTCCTCCCTCATGGTGAGTGGGGGCTCCCCGGGAAGCCCAGCAGCGGATCACGGCAATCGGCGGGGATGACCCGGGTTTGTTCCCCTCGCGTTAGCCAGCGCGTCATCCGCGAGACTAGCAGTGGGCGGCTATCTGGCGTGCCCGGCGGAGATCGTCGTGGTTGTCCACTTCGACCCAGTCGACCGCCCCGATCGGCGCCACCGCGATCTCCCCGCCCCGGTCGGCGAGCTCCTGGTAACCGTCCTCGTAGTACAGGCCCGGGTCGCGCCGCCAGGTGGCCTCCAGCGCGTCCGCGAGCGGCCCGGCCGCCTCCGCGCCGATGAGGGTGGCCCCGATGTACTCCCCGTGCGCGAGCGCCGGATCCATCTGCTTGGTGATCCTCACCAGCAGGCCCCGCTCGTCCAGCACGACCTTCATCTCCTCCTCGGCGAGCGGCTTGACATCGTCGACGGCGAGGACCACCCCGGCCATCTCGCGGGCCGCGAGCAGCGTCTTCTCCACGCTCACCGGATGCACCGTGTCGCCGTTGACCAGCAGCGCGCCGTGCCGCAGGTACTCGCGCGCCAGCCACAGCGAGTAGGCGTTGTTCCATTCGGAGGCACGGTCGTTGTGCACGAGCGTGAGCGTCACGCCGTGTGCCCGCTCCAGGGCCGGCGCCCGGTCCGCGATCACTTCCGCGGCGTGCCCGACCACGACGGCCACATCGGTGAGCCCCACCGCGGCCAGGTTGCGCAGGGCGATGTCGAGGATGGTGGTCTCGCCGGCGACCGGCAGCAGCGCTTTGGGCAGCGCGTCGGTATCGGGGCGCAGGCGGCGCCCGGCGCCGGCGGCCAGCACGAGCCCGATCACCAGCGGGCCTCCTCCCAGGATCCGGCCGGGCGGCCCTGGCCGGCACAAGAGCCACCCAAGATACGCGGTCCATGCCAGCCAGGCCAGCGCGGCCCTGCCCAGCACGGCCCGGCCTAACACGGCCCGGCCCGGTACGGGGCGGCCCGGTAGAGTCCGGCCTATGCGGACGGTCGCGGTCGTGCTGGCGGGCGGCACCGGGGAGAGGTTCGGCACGCCAGGCCCCAAGCAGCTGCTTCCGCTGGCTGGCCGGCCGATGATCGAGTACTCGGTCGCCGCCTTCGAGCAGGCACCTGGCATCGACTCGATCCTCGTCGTGATGGTGGCCGGGTACCGGCAGCAGGTGAGCGACCTGCTTGGCGGCAGGTACCGCAAGGTCGGCGCCATCATCGATGGCGGGCCTGCCCGGACCGACTCCACCCGGCGCGCCATCGCTGAACTGGCTGACGGCGACCGTGGTGACGGCGGCCGTGGTGACGGCGACCGTGACGTCCTGTTCCACGACGCGGCCCGGCCGCTGGTCAGCCAGCAGACCATCGCCGGCTGTGTCGCGGCGCTGGCCGAGCACCGGGCGGTCGGGGTGGCCGTCCCCTCCTCTGACACGGTCGCGGTGGTCAGCGACGGGGTGATGACGGCGATCCCCCGCCGGGACAGCCTGGTCCGCTGCCAGACCCCGCAGGGGTTCCGGCTGTCGGTGATCCGCCGCGCTTACGAGCTCGCCGCTGCGGACCCCGGTTTCGGCGACCTGCCGGCCACCGATGACTGCGGGATCGTGCTGCACTACCTGCCGGACGTGCCAGTGCATGTCGTGCCGGGCAGTGAGCGCAACATCAAGATCACCTACCCCCGGGACCTGGCCATCGCCGAGGCCCTGCTGCGTGAGTGAGCGCCGGGGTCAGGAGCGGCGCTGACGGCGCCGGGCGGCGCCGGGGATAAGGCTGCGCGGGCTGGTGAGGAAGCCCAGGCCCCAGGCCATGTGCATGGTGGCCAGCGCGGCCGGGAGCCTGGCCAGGGCCGGCCGCGCCAGCGAGCGGGCGGCGGCCAGGGTGACCGTCAGGACCCCGGCGAGGTAGGCCGCTGGCACCACGAGCCCCAGCGTCAGCAGCTCCAGCGCTGGCCAGGGCCCGAAGACCCCGCCAGCCAGCCCCACCAGGCCGGCCGCAACGCCGGCGGTTATCGCGAGCGCCGCCGCTGGCGCCGCGAGATAGCGCAGGTTGACCGTGCCCGCGTGCTGGCGCGCGACCACCCGGCGCCAGCGCCCGTAATGGAAGTACTGCCGGGCCAGCGCCGCCACGGTGGCCCGCGGGCGGTAGGTGACGCGCAGCTTGGGCTCGAACCAGATCAGCCCGCCGGCCTGGCGGATCCGGTGGTTCATCTCCCAGTCCTCGGCGACCTGGTAGCACTCGTCGTAGCCGCCCACCTGCTCCAGCGTGTACCGCCGGTACACACCCAGGTAGACGCTGTCGGCGGGGCCGGCCCGGCCGCCGGTGTGGAAACGGGCCGCGCCCACCCCGGCGGCGGAGGTCATCGCCCAGGCCACCGCCTGCTGGAACGGGGTCACCCCCTCGGCGGCCATGATGCCGCCGACGTCGTCCGCCCCGGTCTCCTGCAGGGTCCGCACAGCCCGCAGCAGGTACCCGGGCGGGAGCAGCGCGTGCCCGTCCACCCTGGCCACGATCGGATGGCGGGACGCCTTGATCGCCAGGTTGTTCGCGGCCGGAATGGCCCCGCTGGGATTGGCGACCACGGTGACCCGCGGATCGTCGGCCGCCAGGCGCTTGGCTATCCCCAGGGTGGCATCGCGCGAGGGGCCCACCGCGAGCACCACCTCGATCCCGGCCGGGTACTCCTGGGCGAGAACCTGCCCGACCGCGTCGGCCAGATGACGCTCCTCGTTGCGAACGGGCATGATCACCGAAATCGGGGTACGGGTGGTGATAGCGGGCCGTTCGGGCAGGCCAGGCACTCCGGGCAGCCCCGACGTGGCTGCTGCCCGGATGGTGTCATTAATCACGGATTTACCGTATCGCGGTACGCCGTTCATCGCTGGTTTACGGTACCGCGCGCACGGCAACGACATGGCAGTTGCCCAGCCTTCGCGCCCCTCGTGGGCGCCCCGTGTCAGTGCCCGCGCGCGGGCACGCTGCCCTGGTGCCCGCGCGCGGGTGTGATCACAGCCCGGGGTCCTCCAGCATCTCGGTGACCAGCGCGGCGATCGGGGACCGCTCGGAGCGGACCAGCGTCACATGCGCGAACAGCGGGTGGCCCTTGAGCTTCTCGATCACCGCCACGACCCCGTCGTGCCTGCCGACCCGCAGGTTGTCCCGCTGCGCGATGTCGTGGGTGAGCACCACCCGCGAGCCCGACCCGATCCGCGACAGCACGGTGAGCAGGACCCCGCGCTCCAGCGACTGGGCCTCGTCCACGATCACGAACGAGTCGTGCAGCGAGCGTCCCCGGATGTGGGTCAGCGGCAGCACCTCGAACATGTCCCTGGCCAGCACCTCGTCGATGACATCCTGCGTGGTCACCGCGGACAGGGTGTCGTAGACGGCCTGCGCCCACGGGTTCATCTTGTCCGCCTCCGAACCCGGCAGGTAGCCAAGCTCCTGGCCACCGACCGCGTACAGGGGGCGGAACACCACCACCTTGCGGTGCTGGCGGCGGTCCATCACCGCCTCCAGGCCCGCGCACAGCGCCAGGGCGGACTTGCCGGTGCCCGCGCGCCCGCCCAGCGAGATGATCCCGATGTCGGGGTCGAGCAGCAGGTCGAGCGCGATCCGCTGCTCCGCGCTGCGGCCCCGCAGGCTGAACGCCTCCCGGTCGCCGCGGACCAGCCGCACCGACTTGTCCGGGAGCACCCGGCCGAGCGCGCTGCACCCGCCGACCGAGCCCGCGGAGAGCACGAGCCCGGTATGGCAGGGCAGCTCCCGGGCCGAGGGCAGGTCCAGCTTCCCGGTCTCGTACAGCTCGTCGATCTCCTCCTTGGCGAGGTCGAGTTCGGCCATCCCGGTCCAGCCGGAGTCGGGGGGGAGCTCAGCGCGGTATTCCTGGGCAGCCAGGCCGATCGAGGCGGCCTTCACCCGCAGCGGCAGATCCTTGCTGACAAGGACCACATCGTCCCCCTCGGCAGCCAGGCTGCGCGCGACCGACAGTATGCGCGTGTCGCTGTCACCGAGCCGGAATCCGGGCGGCAGCACAGCGGGGTCGGCATGATTCAGCTCGACCCGGACAGTCCCGCCAAAGTCGCCGACCGGCAGGTCGGCGTCGAGCCGCCCGTGTGTGATCCGCAGATCGTCCAGGTGCCGCAGCGCCTGGCGGGCGAAGAAACCCAGCTCGGGATGGTGGCGTTTGGCCTCCAGCTCGGTGATGACCACGACGGGCAGGACAACGCGATGCTCGGCGAACCGGCCAATGGCCGCCGGGTCGGCGAGCAGGACGCTGGTGTCCAGGACATACGTGCGCCGCCGGCTGCTGGATGCTCCGGGGCTGTCGGTGTCGTTGCGGGTACTGCTGTGCCGCGCTGAGCGGCGGGCAGAAGAACTGGCCACTCGTTCTCCCCTGGGCGCCGGGGTAGGCGCCTCATTCGGACACGGACGTGTCGGTGAGACCGGTACCGGCCCACGAAAGGCCGGTCGCCGGCCCTTCGCTCGTCTCGCCTGTAGACCACCAGGACAACAAGCTCGAGGATGTCGAGGGCCTTCCCGGCGGGCGGCGACGCACCGCCCATCCAGCTCTGACGGTACCTGGGCAGGGCCTGTCCCGGAAGTACCTGTGCGCTGCGTCACAATCAGGGTGACGCGGCGGTGGTCAGGAGCCGAAGCGCCGGTGGCGGGCGGCGTACGAGCGCATGGCCCGCAGGAAGTCGACCCGGCGGAAGGCCGGCCAGTAGGCGTCGCAGAAATAGAACTCCGAGTGCACGCTCTGCCAGAGCATGAACCCGCCCAGCCGCTGCTCGCCCGAGGTCCTGATGACCAGATCCGGGTCGGGCAGGCCGGCGGTGTAGAGATGGTCGGCGATGTGCTCCACATCGAGGATCTCGGCCAGTTCCTCGATGGACGTGCCCTTGGTGGCGTGATCGTACAGCAGGGAGCGGACCGCGTCGGCGATCTCCCGCCTGCCGCCGTAGCCGACCGCCACGTTCACCAGCAGCCCCGGGTTGGCCGCGGTGGCCTCGGCGGCGTCCTTGAGCACCTGTGCCGTCTCCACCGGGAGCAGGTCCAGCGCCCCCACCGGCTTGACGCGCCAGCCCTGCGAGACCAGTCCCCGCACGGTGCTCTCGATGATCCGCAGCAGCGCCTCGAGCTCGCTAGCCGGGCGGGCGAGGTTGTCGGTGGACAGCAGCCAGAGGGTCACCACCTCGACGCCCGCCTGGCGGCACCAGCCGAGCAGCTCGAAGATGTGGTCCGCGCCCTTCTGGTGCCCGTCGCTGATGGGGAAGCCCGCAACCCGCGCCCATCTCCGGTTGCCGTCCAGGATCACCCCGACGTGACGGGGGATCGAGAGCCCGGAGAGCGAGGATTCCAGCCTCCGCTCATACAGCCGGTAGACGAGATCGCGAAATCCCATCCCCACACCCTCTCCGCTGCTGTTGTCGTGCTGCCGCCAGACCGGCCGGCCCGGGCTGGGTCAGCCAGATCGCCTTCGCATGGACCACGTGACACCTGTGGGCGGTGAGGCTGGCGGGACGGCGATGCCGTCCCTGAGCACCGTACCCAAGGATGTCACCAAACAGGCCGGGATCGTGACAGCTCGTGCCCCGGTAACAGCCGGCGCACCCAGCGGTGGGCCGGCACCTGACCATCGTGCCACGCCGGCCGCCCTGGCATGACCGCAGTCGCCCGGCAAGCCCGCTCCCCGGGCCGGCATGACAGCGGCCCCCGCGTCCCGGGCTGTGCCGGGGCACGGGGGCCGCTGCGGGCCCTGCGGGCAGGGTCAGCCGATCGACTTGACGATCGCCTCGTCCAGGCTGGCGAACGACGACAGGTACTCCCGGCGCTCCCGCTTCATCCGGGTCACCATCGCCTCGTACTCGTCCAGCCGGCCCTGCCGCTCGTACAGCCGGCGCGGCTGCAGGATCTCGGGGTCGTCGACCCCCGGCACCGATTCGGCGACCTCGTACCCGAAGTCGGGGTCGGTGGTCCAGCTGATCGTGTCCTGCACGATGGCCTGCACGATGGCGGAGGAGTACGGGATGGTGACCTTCTTGGAGCCTTCGTGCTCGTCGCCGCCGCCGACCCGGCCGGTGTTGAGCACGAACACCTTCAGCTCATGGCTGTCGAGCAGCTCCAGCATCCGGTTGCCCATGTCGGCCATGTCCCGCGGGAAGAACGGGTTGGTGCCAGGGACGCGCAGGAACTTGCCCTCCTCGTCCTTGCCGCCGGCCGAGGTGCCGGTGGTCTCGCCCAGCATGAAGTACGCCGCTGCCTGCTCCCGGTCGAGGCGGGCCACGCTCGGCACGATGTTCTCGTTCCGGTTCAGGATCAGCATGAACTCGGCGGGCGGGATCTCGGTCGACGGCCAGGGGTCCACATAGGAGAAGGGCCAGGTGGTGCGCCCGTTCTTGGTATAGGAGGTGTCGAAGAAGTCCACCTTGCCGATGTCGTCAACCGAGACGTTCTCCAGGTAGGCATCGGGCTTGGTGGTGGCGTGGTAGATGGCCGGCTCGAACTCGGGGTCGAGCCCGAACGTCTTGGCGAAACACCCGTTCTCGGTCGCGTAGACCTGGCCACCCGGCATCAGCGCGATGAAGTCGTCCTGGGCTGGCTTGCTGCCCAGCTGGGTGGTGAAGGTGGTCGTGGTCTTGCCGGTCCCGGACAGGCCCACGATGAGAATGCCGCGCGGCCGCCCGCCGACCGGCATCACCTTGCAGCCGGCGTGCAGCGACAGGCCACCACGGTTGTAGACGATGTTGTTCCACATCCGCAGCCCGCCCTTCTTCGACTCACCGAAGTAGTCGGAGTTGAGCACGCGGGTGATGTTGGCGTTGAGGTCGACGGCGATGACCCGGTCGTCGGGGTAGCCGGGTGCGGGCAAGTTCGGGGTGTAGATGACGGTGGTGTCCGGCTCCCAGGTGGCCGGGTCGTAGTCGTCGTCCACCGGGTAGTAGAGCTGGCGCTGCATGCCGGCCACGTTGGCGTTGGCGGCCTCCATGACCAGCCTCGCCCGGGTGCGGAACTGTGGATCCGACCCGATGTAACCGTCGACGACCACCATGTGACTCTCGGAGATGTAGGCGTCCTGCCCGGCCGCGATGCGGTCGAATTCCGCCCGGGCCATCGTTTGCTTGGTGGCATTCGTCGAGTCCTCGACGATGTAGGTCGACCGGGTACTGCGCGAGTCCACCTTCGCCTTCACCGCTACATTGCCGAACTCGGTGACCACAGCGTTCGGCATTTTCTCCGCTAGCTCGCGGAGACGCTCCGCAGTCGGATTCCACTCCACCTTCGCCGCTTTTACCTCGTGCGCCACGTGCTCCTCCTCCTGGGCGCGCCTCTCGCACGCTCCGCCCGGGCCTGCCTGCCGCAGCGCATGGTCATCAGCACCCTGCGCTGCGAGATTTGGGGAGTGTACCCCGGCATGACCCGATCGATTGCAGGCGGTCGGGCTGATCTTCCACGGCCCGGCGCGAGGTGGCCCGCAGGCCACCCGGCCGACGGCCGGGGCACAAGCGAACAAGCGCCAGAACGCGCCCGGGGAGAAGGCGGAAAGCGGCCTCCGGCAAGGCCCCGGAATAGCCCTCATTGAACGGGCCAGCGGCGAAGCCGGATGCGCTTTCCTGGCCTTTGGTTTAGACCTTTGGTTTAAACCGCTGATGGCATTTCGTAGCTGGTCACGCGTGCGGCCCCTCGGCCCGAACCTGCTCCACGTGGCGCAGCGCCTCCCGCAGGTCGCAGAGCCAGGAGTCCTCGTGCTCACCGACCAGGCGCACGCACCAGGCGAGCGCGTCACTGCGGCTGCGCGCCACCCCGGCGTCGACCAGGGTGTCGAGTACCCGCCGCTCCGACTGGCGGAGCCGGGTCATCACCGGCACGGAGAGTGTGGTGAACATCACCTTCCGGTTGTCACAGATCACACCCCAGGACACCTTGCGGCCGAACGTGTGCTCGGCCTCCCGGGCGATCTCGATCCGCGCGTCCCGGGTCTCCTCGCGGAACCGCCGGCTGCGCCCGGCCGCGGCGGCGTCAGCCTCGGCTTCGGACCGCTCCCCCGCAGCGTCCGGGTCGGCACCGCCAGCTGCCTGCCCGGCACCGTCAGCTGCCTGCCCGGCACCGCCAGCTGCCTGCTCGGCACCGTCAGCTGCCTGCTCAGCACCGTCAGCTGCCTGCTCGGCACCGTCAGCGGGCGCCGGGCTCGGCAGGTGCCCGATGACCGTGATCTCCTCGCGGTCGACCAGGATCTCCGGCGCGCCCACCAACCAGTCATCGGGCAGCCTGCCGGTGAACCAGCCCCGCACCTGCTCGACCAGGTTCGCCTGCGCACTCTGCTTCTCGGTACTCATGTAATTATGATTACACAGAACGGATGCACGTGCAATGGCTCGCCCTCCGCCCCGCCGACCCCGCACCGGGCCGGACAGCCCCGGTCGTGCCACCCGGCGCGTTGGCGTCGCGCAGCCCAGCGCGGGTCAGGCATGGATGTGACATCAATGCCAATAGACAGGCATGAAAGCCACATCCATGCCTGACGGCGAGGATTGATCCGCCGTCGCGGGTGTGATGGTGGCGCTGGGCGGGTGCCCGCAGTGGTGCTGTCAGCCCACCGGGGAGGCGGCGACCGACGCCGCGATCGCCGGCGCGACGGACACCGCCCCGGCGAAGCCGCCGCCCAGGTCGACCGGGACGACCTCCACGTTCATCCCGGGCTCGGGCGCCTGGACCATCCGGCCCTGGCCCAGGTAGATGGCGACGTGCGAGATGTAGTCCGGCGCCGTCGGGTCGGTGTGGTAGAAGAGCAGGTCACCCGGCTGCAACTGGCTGACAGGCACGGCCGGCCCGGTGCGGGCCTGGTCGGCGGCGACCCGCGGCATGACCACGCCGGCCTGTGCGAACGACCACTGGACCAGCCCGGAGCAGTCGAACGAGCTCGGGCCAGCGGCCCCCCACACGTAGGGCAAGCCGACCCGGCTCAGCGCCGCCCTCAGGAACGCCGCGGTCTGGGCCAGGGTGAGCAGGCCGCCGGCGCCGCTCACGCCGGAACCGGCCGGTGCACCGGCCACCCCGGGATTGGCGAGCGCGGCCGGCTTGGCCTGCACGACCAGCTGCTCCACCATGGCAGGCGGGGGGACCACCGCCTTGATCTTCCGCTTGAGTACCGACAGCCGGGCGTGCGGGGCACTGATCACGATGGCGTTGCCGGCCGGGAACCCGAGCGAGAGCGCGACGCTGTGCGAAACGACGGCGTCGATGCCGGCGATGCCGACCGTGCCGAGCCCGCCCACCCGCAGCGTCTCCAGCGTCCGCCCGGCGACCTTGACCATGGTGCCGGTGGGCATCTTGGCCTGACGGCCCATGGTGTAGGACACCGCGATGGCGCCGCCGGCGACGCTGGCCCACAACGCGGTATGTGTCGCGGTCGGCCTGGCCGCGAAACGGCGGAAGGCCGACGGGTCCACCCCGAGCACCGCCGCGAACTGGCCGTTGACCCGCACCCTGGCGGCCTCCACCGGTTCGGCGGCGCGCACCCCGGGCAGGCTCCGCACCGCGGCCGCCGCACCGGCGGGCAGCGGGCTGGCCGAGACGATGAGCAGGTCGGCGGGCAGCAGCGTGCGGATGGGGCTCGATGTCGGCGGGGGAGCCTGGTCTCCCCCCGGGATCATGGCGGGCACCGGGCCAGCAAGCGCCGGTGCCGAGGCCCCCAGATCCGCGCTGGCCGCGGAAGTACTGGCCGACGAGATGTGGGCTGCGGACATGTGCGTGCGGGCGGGCGACGGGCGCCCGCCGGCCGGCCAGCCGGCTGCCACGGTCAGCAGCGCGACGGCCACCACCAGCACCTGCCCGCCGATGCGCCACATCCGCCCAGACCGGCCCCTTTCCGGCCGGACGGGCATGGCCAGGACACCCCAGATCCGACGGATGCCGTGCTTCACCGTTCCACCGTCCCAGCTACCACGCACGCGTCTATACCCGTGGCCGCGAGGATCTACCCGGATGGCGCTTGCGCCGGATAAGCCAGGACGGCCCGCAGTTCCATGGGATCAGTGACCGGCATACGGCACGTGAAACCGCGGCAGACGTAAACAGCCGGGCCGCCAGCCACCAGAGCCCGCCCCACCAGCAGGGGAACCGTTCCGGGAGCGCCGCCGGCCGCGCCGTCGCCGAGGGCGGTCACGGCACCCGGCGGGGCGGCCGCCAGCGCCGCCGCGTGCAGGGCGGCGGTTCGCGGGTCACCGGCCGGGCCCACCACCGCGATCTCGGCCGGCCCGGCGAGCACGGCCTCGGCCACCGCCAGGCCCGCGCCGGCCGCACGCGGATACCGGCTCGCGATGGCGCCGAGCACGCCGAGCGCGCCCACCGCCGCTTCCCGGTGACGGGCCGATCCGGTGAGCGCCGCATAACTCAGCAGCGCACCCGCCACGGCGAACGTCCCCGACGGCGTGGGGCCGTCGACCGGGTCGCCGGGCCGGTAGATCAGTGCCTCGCCGTCGTCGGCGGTGTCATAGAAGCCGCTCCGGTCATCGGCGAACCTGGTCAGCGCCGTCTCCAGCAAGTCCCCGGCCAGCGTCACCCAGCCCGCATCCCCGGTGACCCCGGACAGGGCCAGCAGGCCCTCCGCCACACACGCGTAGTCCTCCAGCACACCCGCGCTCGGCCCGGCCACCCCGGCCCGGGACGTCCGGGCCAGCCGCTGGTCATGCAGGTGCACCCGGGCGAGCAGCCCGGCCGCGCCGGCCGCGGCGGCGATGAAGTCCGGCTCGGCGAGCAGCAGCCCGCACTCGGCCAGGGCAGCGATGGCGAGCCCGTTCCAGGCCGCGACCACCTTGTCGTCGCGGCCCGGGCGTACCCGCCGCTCGCGGGCGGCGAGCAGGGCCTGCCGCACCGGCGCGGACCGCTCAGGCTCGGCCGGGTCGGCCCGCAGTTGCAGCACCGAACGGCCGTGCTCGAAGGTACCGGCCTCAGTAACGCCGAACGTCTGTGCTGCGTACCCGGCGTCGTCACTGCCGAGCTCTGCCGCGAGCTCGGCCGGGGTCCAGGTGTAGAACAGTCCCTCCTCGCCCTCACTGTCGGCGTCCAGCGCGGACGCGAAACCGCCTTCCGGCGTGCGCAGCTCCCGGATCATCCAGGCGCAGGTCTCGTGGGCCACCCGGCGGGCGAGCGGGTCGCCGGTGCGGCGCCACAGGTGTGCGTACACCCGGGCGAGCAGGGCGTTGTCATAGAGCATCTTCTCGAAGTGGGGCACCACCCAGTCCGCGTCCACCGAGTACCTGGCGAAGCCGCCGCCGAGCTGGTCGTACATGCCGCCCCGGGCCATCGCGTGGGCGGTGCCGATGGCCATTCCGAGCGCCCCGCCATCACCACCGCCAGCCTGCTCACTGCCGGCCTCGTCACCGCCAGCCCTCTCGCTGCCGCCCACCCCGCTGCCACCCTCGCCGGCCGGGCTGGGCTGCTCCGAGTGCCGGAGCAGGAACTCCAGCACCATCGACGGCGGGAACTTCGGTGCCCCGCCGAACCCGCCGCGCCGGCTGTCGTAGCCCGCCGCGAGCGCGGCGACCGCCTCGTCGCAGAGCACGGCCAGCTCCCCCGCCGCTGGGCCCGCGGCCCCCGCACCCGCCGTGGCGGCCGCCCCGCGCAGCGGCGCCGCCTGCTCCGCCAGCGTGGCGGCGATCCTGCCCGCCTGGCCCGTGACGCTGCCGCGGTCCTCCCGCCAGGCCTTGGCCACCCCGAGCACCAGGCGCTGGAAGTAGTCCCGGGGAAAGTACGTGCCGCAGTAGAACGGCTCGCCGTCCGGGGTCATGAACACCGTCATCGGCCAGCCGCCCTGGCCGGTCATCGCCTGGGTGGCAGTCATGTAGACAGCGTCCACATCGGGACGCTCCTCCCGGTCCACCTTGATCGCCACCAGGTTCTCGTTCAGCAGCGCGGCGGTCTGCGGGTCCTCGAAGGACTCGTGTGCCATGACATGGCACCAGTGGCAGGCCGAATACCCCACGGACAGCAGCACCGGCACGTCCCTGGCGCGGGCCTGCGCGAACGCCTCGTCAGACCAGGGCCACCAGTCCACCGGGTTGCCGGCGTGCTGGAGCAGGTAGGGGCTGGTGGCGTCGCTGAGCCGGTTCATCGGGACCTTCCCGGAGGGGGCACGTACAGCCAAGCCTGCCCCCTGCGGCGGTAGCCGGCCAAGGCAGGGCCGCGCCGGCGGCCACCGTGGCAGGGCAGCCGGCCGGAACAGGTTGCCCTGCCCACCCGTTAATGAATACGATTACCAGTATCGTTTTCATTCGACGGCGGGGACATCATTGATCATCTTCGGGTGGGCGGCCCGTGCCTGGGTGGTGACGGCCGGCCTGGCCATGCTCGCAGCCGCGGCGGCGGGCTGCGGCACCAGCCCGCACGCCGGCCCGGGCGCACCCAGCCGGACCCGCATGATCTACGTGGTCGCGGCGGAGAACTTCTGGGGCAGCATCGCCGGGCAGCTCGGCGGGTCGCATGTGACCGTGCTGAGCCTGGTGAGCGACCCGAACGCCGACCCGCATGAGTTTGAGAGCTCGGCAGCCAGTGCCCGGGCCATGGCCAAGGCGAATTTCGTCATCCAGAACGGGGCCGGGTACGACGACTGGGTCAGCCTGCTCGCCGGGGCCAGCCCCAACCCGCACCGCCGCGTCCTGTCCATCGGCGCCCTGCTCGGCAAGCATCCGGGTGACAACCCGCACCTGTGGTACGACCCCGGCTACGTCACGGCCGCGGAGAACCGCATCGAGGCTTGCTACAAGGCGCTCGACCCGCGGGACGCGGCGTACTTCACCGCCCGCCGGGCGGCCACCGACGCGGCGTTCGCCGGGGTCCGTGCCCGGCTCGCCGAGATCCGGCGGCAGGACGCGGGGAAGCCCATCGCCTCCACCGAGAGCATCGTCGTCTACCTGGCCCGCTATCTGGGCCTGCGGGTGATCAGCCCGCCCGCGTTCATGAACGCCGTGTCCCAGGGCAACGAGCCGCCCGCCGCCAGCGTCGCGCAGTTCGAGCGCCAGCTCGCCACCCACCAGGCCGACGTCCTGGTCTACAACGAGCAGACGGCCACCGCCGTCACCACCAGCATGCGGGAGCTTGCCATTCGTTACCACATCCCGGTCGTCGGCATCACCGAGACCATCCAGCCACCCCGGGCAAGCTTCCAGCGATGGTTCGGCGCTGAGCTGGCGGCGCTCCGCCACGCCCTGTCCGGGAGCGCGCGGTGACCGGGATCAGGCTGGCCGGGAGCACGCATGCGGCCCGCCACCCCGGCGCGGTGATCGAGGCGGCCGGCCTGGCCTGCGCCTACGGCGGCCGGGCTGTCTGGTCCGGGGCCGACTTCGCGATCGGGCCCGGCGAGTTCCTCACCGTGCTCGGGCCGAACGGGGCGGGCAAGTCCACGCTGCTGCGGATGCTGCTCGGCCTGCTGCCACCGGCCGCCGGCACGCTGCGGGTGTTCGGCGCGCCGCCCCGGCGCGGCCACCCCAGCATCGGGTACGTGCCGCAGCGGCGCGCGCTCGACTCCGAGCTCACGATCGCGGCCGCCGACCTGGTCGCGCTCGGCGTGGACGGCCACCGCTGGGGGATACGGCTGTCGCGCAGGCGTGGCCGGGAACGCCGGGACGCGGTGGCCCGCGCGCTCACGGCGGTCGGGGCGGACAGCTACGCGCGCCGCTCCACCGGCCGCCTCTCCGGCGGCGAGCAGCAGCGGCTCCAGATGGCCCAGGCGCTCGTCGCCAGCCCGCGGCTGCTGCTGCTGGACGAGCCGCTGGCCAGCCTGGACCTGCGCAGCCAGCGCGCGGTGAGCAGGCTTGTGGCTGACCTGCGCGGGCAGCACGGCTTCGCGGTGGTCCTGGTCACCCACGACGTCAACCCGGTGCTGGCCTTCACCGACCGGGTGATGTACATCGCCGGCGGCGGGGTGTCGGTCGGCACCCCCGCCGAGGTCATCACCAGCGAGAACCTGTCCCGGCTCTACGACGCCGAGGTGGAGGTGCTCACCGACTCCCACGGCCGGCTGTTCGTCGCCGGGCTGGAGGCCGAGACCGCCCATCCGCACTCACCCCGGGGGACGCACCAGTGATGCTCACGCTCGCCAGCCAGGGCCCCGCGTCCTTCTTCCCGGGGCCGGGCTGGAACCTGATCGCCGACGTCCAGGACATGCTCAGCTACGCCTTCATGCGCAACGCCTTCGCGGCGGGCACCGCCTCGGCCATCGTGGCCGGCCTGGTCGGCTACTTCGTCGTGCTGCGCGGGTCGAGTTTCGCCGCGCACGCGATCTCCCATATCGGCTTCGCCGGCGCCGCCGGGGCGCTCCTGCTCGGCATCAACCCGATCCTGGGGGTCGGCGCCCTCAGCCTGGCGGCCAGCGCCGGGATGGGCGCGCTCGGCAAGCGCCTGCGCGGCCGGGACGCGGTGATCGGCCTGATCATGGCGGCCTCGCTGGGCCTGGGCGTGCTGTTCACCACGATGTACCAGGGCAACGCGGCGAACGCGCTGGCGTACCTGTTCGGGCAGATCTTCGGGATCAGCGCGGGGGCGGCCCAGCTGACCGTGCTGACCAGCGTGGTGGTCCTGGCCGTGCTCGCCGTCCTGTACCGGCCGCTGCTGTTCGCCTCGCTGGACGAGGAGGTGGCGCAGGCCCGGGGAGTGCCGGTAGGCCCGCTCAGCGTCGGCTTCCTGCTGCTGATGGCGCTCGCGGTGACCGAGGCCGTCCAGGTGTCCGGGGTGCTGCTCATCTTCGCGCTGCTGATCGCGCCGGGCGCGATCGCCGAGCGGGTCACCCGGCGCCCGGCCACCGCGCTGGCGGTCTCCGGCAGCCTGGCGGTGCTGATCACCTGGGTCTCGCTGTCGCTGGCGTACTACACGCCCTACCCGGTCAGCTTCTACGTACCGGCGCTGGCCTTCGTCTGCTACCTCGGTGCCCGGCTCGCCACCGCCCGGCCCGGGCCGCACTGGCCGCTGCCCGGGCCCTGGCACGGGCCGCGCGACACCGGGGCGCGGGGCCGCCAGGCTGCTACGGTGCGGATGTGAGCACGCCGGCCAGGCCCGAGTGGGGCCGGGGCACCCGGGTGCGGGGAACCCGCCAGGCCGAGGCGCTGGCCTCGGTCCTGGGCAGCCTGCCCGGGTTCTGGAGCGCGCAGCAGATCCACGCCGAGCTGCGCAGCCGGGGCGAGCGGATCGGGCTCACCACCGTCTACCGGCACCTGCAGGTGCTCAGCGAGGACGGCCGCCTCGACACGATCCGCGACGCCAGCGGCGAGACCCTGTACCGGCAGTGCCGCAACGAGGCGCACCACCATCACCTGATCTGCCGCGTCTGCGGCGCCAGCGTGGAGGTGGAGGGCCGGGCCGTGGAGCAGTGGGCGGACAAGGTGGCGGCCGAGGCTGGCTTCACCGCCGTGGACCACACGGTGGAGCTGTTCGGCCTGTGCCCACGCTGCGGCACCGCCTGAGCACCGCCGGACAGCCTGGGCGAACCGCGCACAGCCTGAGCAAGCCGCAGGCATGGCCTGGCCGGGCCGGGCAGCACCCGGTTACGGCAGGAAGCTGTACTGGGTCTGCCAGGAGGCGCCGCCGTCGGTGGTCATGACGATCCGCTGGCGCTGGATCTGGTGAGCCGGGTTGCGGTAGTCATCCGCGGTGCCGATGACCCAGCCGAGCTGCGGGGTCAGGAAGCTCGCTCCGGTCGCCTGGGTCAGGCCGGTGATGGTCGCGTGCTGGGCGATGGCCGAGCCGGACCGGGTCAGCAGATCCCAGGGCACGGTGCCGTACCCGCAGGGCGGGCACCAGCCGATGACCACCGCCGTGCCCGGGCTGATCGCCGACATCGGCCCCGGGTAGGTGCCGGGCGCCTGCTGCTTGACGCTGACACCCGGATGCGGGAAGTACTGCTCGGCGAAGAGGGGCTTCGCCCCGGACGGGCTGCCATGGAAGCCGATGACCGGGGCGTGGTTCATGGCGGCCCCGGTGCCCAGGTCGAGCGCCCAGACGTCCGGGCCGGCGCACTGCACGGTCATGGAGAACGGCTGCCCGGCCTGGCCGGTCACGCCTGCGGTGGCCAGCGCCCAGGTCGTGCCGCCGTTCACCGTCCGGTACAGGTGGCCGTGTGCCCCGAGCCAGCCATGCGCCGGGTCGGTGAAGCAGGCACTTTGCACATCCGCCGGTGCGTACATCCCTGTCCAGGTGCGCCCCCCGTCCCTGGTGGTCAGCAGCACGCCGCCGGTGGCCGGCACCGGCTGATAGGACGTGACAGCTCCGCCGGCGACGGCGAACCCACGCGATCCGGACACGAAGTGCACGGCGTCGATCGGCGGGCACGGCTCGGGCAGCGCCTTCCAGTGGGCGCCGCCGTCGGTGGTCGCCAGCACCGTGCTCAGGCCTACCGCCCAGCCGTCACTGGCATTGATGAAGTCCACCGAGGACAGGCCCAGCCTGCCCCGGTCCTGGATCTGCCAGTGCGCCCCGCCGTCGCCGGTGGCAAGAACCCGGTCGCCGCCGACCACCCAGCCTTGCTGCGCGGACACGAACTGCACCCCGGTGAGGGCTGTGCCCCGGCCGGGCTGCCGCTGGCGGCTGCCGGACGACGGGCAGGGCGCCGGCGGGCCGGGTGTGCCCCGGGCCGGGATCGACGCGAAGGGTGTCGCCGTGGCGGTGGCCACGGAGGATGCCGCCGGCGCGCCGCCCGGCCCCGTTCCGGCGCTGGCGCACCCTGCCAGCACCGGGGCCAGCACCGGGGCCAGCACCATGCAGCCCGCCGCGGCGGCCAGCCATCTGATCCGCATATCCCTAGGACGGCGGAACCGCCAGCGACGTTGCATCCGTTTTTCCTGCCAGCGCGGGCTTGCTCAGGGCGTCAGGCCGGTGGGCTTGTGCTCGCCGAGGGCCCAGTACTCGAACAGGCCGTACCCGACGGCCGGCTCGTGCCCGTCGCCCGCGCCGCACTCGAACGCGGCGACGGCATCGACCATGCCCCACATCCGCGCCCGGTCCGCGGGTTGCGACAGGTCGTAGGTGACCCCCTGGACGACCAGGTCCGGCCCCTGGTACATGCCGTGCCGCCAGTCGGGCTCCAGCCCGTACCCCGTGCCGGCCATCAGCGAAACGGGCAGCAGCGGGGTGACGGCCACCTCGAACGGCCGCCCACCCGGCGGGGCGAAGGACACCACCGCCGACTCCACGTCGCGGGTCCCCGGCGTGAAGCTCGGCCGGTATTCCGGCCGGCCCAGCGGCTCGGGTGGCCGGGCCGGATCCGCCCACACCCGGACGGCCCCCTCCAGGATCCGGCTGCCCGCCGCGTCCTCCTGGACGATCGCCACGATGGCGAAGCCGCGGAACTGCATCGGCGCGTACATCCAGTAGAACTGGGCCGGGTTCTTCGCCTGGATGCCCGGATGCTCGGGCTCGCCGACCGGGCGCACCCCCCACGAGCGGTCCCGGGAACCCCACCACACGTCCGGCGTGATCGTGGTCGTGTAGCCGCCGGCGGTGATGTGCCCGCGCCACGTCCCCGTCTGGGACAGCCGCAGCGAGTCGAACACGGCCCGCTCCTGCCAGCGGATGAAATGCCGGGGTTCCAGGTGGGCTGGCACGGCCCCCTCCCAGGTCAGGTCGAAGTCGAGGCCGAACTGGTTCGGCTCCAGGACGACCCGCAGCTTCTTGAGGCCCTCGACCACCTCCACCCGCAGCGGCCCGACGCTGGTGTCCATCCGGTCCGCGCCGAGCTCGCGCGAGGCACGCACGACCTGGTGCATGCTGCCGTGCCGCAGCAGGGCGAAGCCGTCGGCCACACCGAGGTTCGGGTACTGGCCCATGCCGATGAGCAGCATCGCCTCACCCGAGCACGGATGGCAGTTGAAGTAGTAGCGGTCGTAGAAGTTGCGGTCCGAGGTGGCCGGGTGCCGCATGACCTGCGCCGCCTGATGGACCGGGTAGTCGTCGAGCGGGGAGAGCGTCATCGGCGTCCCATCGGTTCCGGCACGGTCAGCTCGCCGCCGGGCGGGGGCAGGCCGAGGGTCTTGGCGAGCAGCTGGCTGGCGGTGTTGTTGTACGGGAAGTCATTGTCGGCGGGGACCAGCTCGTAGTGGACGAACAGCTGGCCAATCCTCGCCATGATCACCGTGAACTTCAGCCCGGACAGCACCTCGTAGTAGTCCATGTGCCGCATCGCCCTGCCCGCCAGCTGCTCGTACCGCGCGATCGTCGCCGCGGCGGAGGGAAACCCGGGCAGCCGCTCCACCCCGCAGCCCTCGCCATGATGCCGGTCGATGTACAGGAACCAGGCGAGGTCCTCTTCGGGCTGCCCGAGGGCCGCCATCTCCCAGTCGAGCACCGCGGTCGGGGCGCCGCCGGAGTACATGATGTTGCCGATCCGGGCGTCGCCCCACAGCAGGACCGGCGGGTCCGGCTCGGGCGGCCGGTGCTCGTGCAGCCATCGCAGCGCGGCCTGCGCTGCGGGGACGGTGCCGTCGTATCCCCAGGCGAGGTAGTGCTGGTAGTAGCCGAGCCGCTGCTCGGTCCCGGTCGCGCCGTACCGGGGCTGGTCCACGAAGCCGAGCCCGAGCGCGTCCACGTCGAGGCCGTGCACCTGCGCCAGCACGTCGAGCCCGGCCCACCACAGCCGCTCCCTGGTCGCCGGGCTCACCTCGGTGACCCAGCCACCGGTGTGATAGGGCGGCATGTCCGTGGGCGCCTGCCCGTCCGCCCGGCTCATCACCAGGAAGGGAGCGCCGAGAACAGCCGGGTCGGGCTCGTACCAGTGCACCTGCGGCACCGCGACCGCCGTGCCGGCGAGGATCTTCAGCAGCCGGTACTGCTCGTCGAAACGTGGCTGCGGGAAGATCTGGTGGCCGGTCGGCGCCACCTTCGCGACGTAACTGCCGCGCTGCCACCGCCCGCCGTCGTGCCATTCCGCATCGAAGATCAGGGTCTCAGCGGAGAACCCGGTGGTCGACGGGGTCTGCACGTGCGGCACCCGCACCTGGCTGGCACCGGTGAGGCGGTCAGGTAACCAGGCTTCGAGTGTCGCCCTGGTCACTTCGGGATCACGCTGGTCAGGCACCGGCACCGGCCTCACCTCCGCGCCGAACGTTACCGGGAAGTGAAACACGTTCTAATGCTTCATGTCCCCGCCGTCAATGGCGCATGGCGGGAGCCGGGCCGCTCAGCCCGGGCGGCGGAACTCCGCCAGCCAGCGGCGGCCCCACGGCGGCTGCCCGTCATCGGCCACGGACTCGATCCGGACCGGCACCAGGCCGGCCCCGGCGAACGCATCCACCTCGGCCCTGGTGACCGGCCATGGCGGCCACTGGCCAGGCTCTTCGTCGTCGCCGCGGGCCAGGGTGATCACCACAAGCGTCCCGCCCGGCGCCACCAACTCGCCGGTCCGGGCGATCGCTTCCCCGCGCGGCGGGTCGGGCAGGGCCTGGATGGTCTGGCTCTCCACGACCAGGCCGAACGCCTCCCGCCACCCGGCCGGCGGGTTCAGCACGTCGGCCACCTGGTAGTCCACGGCGGACCCGGGGAACCGCTCCCGGGCGGCCCTGACCGCGCTGGCCGAGATGTCGAAGGCCACGACGTCGAACCCACGGCCGGCGATGTACTCCGCGTCCGTGCCGAGCCCGCAGCCGACGACGATGGCCCGCGCCCCACCTCCGTTCAGCCCCGTGGTTTCCGCCCAGCCGGTGAGGAGCCAGTGCGGCGAACCACGGTCCCAGGGGACGACCGCGGAGCCTTCCGCCGCCGCCGCGTACAGGGGCTCGAACCAGCCGGTCGGGTCGCCCGCCGCCAGCGCCTGTGCGACCAGCCGCCCCACCTGCTCCGCCGGGCCGGGCTCCGGCCGCTCCTGCGTCATGGCGCCCACGGTAGCCGCACGGCGCGGCGTGGCATCATGATCGGGTGCGCGTGCTTCGCACCCCCGAGGATCGCTTCGCGGACCTGCCGGGCTTCGGCTACGAGCCTCGTTATGCCAGCGTCGGCGACCTGCGGACGGCCTACGTCGAGGCCGGGCCGGCCGACGGCGAGCCGGTGCTGCTGCTGCACGGCGAGCCAAGCTGGTCGTTCCTGTACCGGACGGTGATGCCGGTGCTCGCCGATGCCGGGTTCCGGGCGATCGCCGCGGACCTGATCGGGTTCGGGCGTTCCGACAAGCCGGCCCAGATCGACGACCACAGCTACGCGCGGCACGTGGAATGGGTCCGCGCGTTCGCCTTCGACCGGCTGGACCTGCGCGGGCTGACCCTGGTGGGGCAGGACTGGGGTGGCCTGATCGGGCTGCGGCTGGTCGCCGAGCACCCGGACCGGTTCGCCCGGGTGGTCGCCGCCAACACCGGGCTGCCCACCGGCGACCACCCGATGCCTGATGTCTGGCTGAGGTTCCGCGAGGTGGTGCGGACCGCCCCGGACCTGAGCGTGTCCCGGCTGGTGCAGTCCGGCTGCCAGAGCGCGCTGCCCGCGGACGTGCTCGCCGCCTACGACGCGCCGTTCCCCGACCGCAGCTACCAGGCCGGGCCGCGGGCGATGCCCGGGCTGGTGCCGACCTCACCGGACGACCCGGCCACCGCCGCCAACCGGGCGGCCTGGCAGCAGCTGGCGGCCTGGGACAAGCCGTTCCTGGTGGCGTTCAGCGACCGCGACCCGATCACCGGCGCCATGGCTCCCATCCTCCGGCGTGCCGTGCCGGGGGCGGCCGGCATCGAGCACCCGGTGATCACCGGGGCCGGCCATTTCCTGCAGGAGGACGCCGGCCAGCAGCTGGGCGAGATCATCGCCGCGTTCCTGCGCGCCCACCCGGCCGGCGGCTGACCCCGGGGCCGGCATCCGGGCCGGCCCCGCACGGGCAGGTGCCGCATGCACGTATTTTGGTGCGATGGAGGAGAACCGGGCACGCCGCGTCGCCGACGCGCTCCGCGCACGCGGCATCAACGCGCACTTCGCCGAGATCGGCACCTACCAGTTCGGCGTGCGGGTCTCGCTGCCGGGCGGGCGGGTGGCCGAGTGGGACACCGACGGCACGGCCGGGCTGGAGGCCCAGGTCATGCAGGACGGCGATCTCGTCGGTTACGTGCCGGAGGTCGAGGGCTCCGAGGACTTCACCGAGGAGCAGGTGGTCGACGCCATCGCCCGGACCGACTACGACCAGCCGGTCGCCCGCGAGCTCCCGTCCGCGCCACCGGCCGGCCCTGCCCTCGCCCCCGAAGGCGGCCTGTTCCGCCGCTTCCGCGACGGCTTCCGCTACCGCTAGCGAGAGGGACCCACATGATCGTGGTGGGTTTCATGCGCCTGGGGGGTGTGTGCTGAATCCGAAAGTACTGGGGTGGTGCCTGGTGGGGTGTGGACGGTGGGTTGTTTGGGCGGTGTCCTGCCATGGGCTGGGAGAGCGGGGGACCATACCCTGGCCAGGGAAGGGCCGGGCGCCCCAGGGGGGTGGTGCCAGGTCAGCGCGCGCCGTGAAAGCCAGCCACAAGACCGGCCAGCGGTGACGCCCGCGCTGGCCGGGCCGCCAGCGCCCGACCGGGCCACCAGCAGGCCTGGCAGCACGGCGGCCAGGACACGGGAGAGCAGCCGGACGGGGCTGCCCACCCGCCCGGGCCTGACTGATGAACAGGTCCGGGCCGAAGCACGAGCCCGCGCGGTAACACGTCCGGCGCGGCAACGGGTGACGGCGGCCGGGTCGCGGTGGCCGCGGCTACAGGTGCTGGGGCCTGGATGACTGGGCCGGCCCAGGCGCACTGGCCGTTTCGGCCTGCCGCATGCGGGCCAGCAACGTGGCGGTGTCGGCGGCACTGACGATGGTGCCGCGCGGGGCCGCGAACAGCGGGAAACCCCAGAAACGCCGCGAGCCGCAGCCCCACAGCACGACCCACTGCGGGCTGGTGGCCTCGATCCGCGCGGCCTCGGCGCGCTGCTCGGGGTCGGGTGCCTCACCCGGTACGCTGCTCGTGGTCACTGGGTCAGGTCTGTGATGACCAGGTACGGGCGGTCCTTGGCGGCGGCCTGGCTGGTCTGCCGCCAGCACTGGGAACACATCGGGAAAGAGCGGCCCCAGCATTCCCGCCAGTACGGGTCGTGGCCCGGTTCGCCGAACTGCCCGAACGTGACGATGACTTCGGCCAGCCGGCCTGCGTTGCGGTGCGCGCGGTCGTTGCAAAGGTGCCGGCCCTGTGGGCGCGTGAGGATGATCTCGTCACGCCCGGGGTGGGGAATGCTCACATGCGGCTGCCTGGTTTGCGGGCGACACCACCGATGATGCGCGCTGCCGGGGGCGTGAGCCAGCACCAGGGTTCATCGGGCCGCCAGTCCCACACAGCCATGACGCCGGGGGGCTCTAGGTCCAGGCCGGTGAACCAGTCCGCGACCTGGTGTGCGGTGGGGTCGCTGATCGGCGCGGTGGATGCGTACGCGGCGCGCAGGCGCTTGATCAGGGCTGGGTCGGTGCCGGTGGATGTGCCGCAGGAGAGCACCAGGTAGCTGCCGGGAGCCATGAACGCCGTGAACGCGGCCACGGCGGTGCTGGCCTCGGCTAGGTCCAGGAAGTGCAGCACCGAGGCGAGCAGGACGCAGATGGGCCGGCGGAAGTCGATCAGGGCACGCAGGGTGGCATCGGCCAGGATCGGAGCGGGGCGGCGCAGGTCGCCTGCTACGACGGCGACGCCTGGCCCATCGGCCAGCAGGGCGCGGGCGTGGGCCAGCACCACCGGATCGTTGTCGACGTATGCAGTGCAGGCTGCCGGATTCGCGTGCCGGGCGATCTCATGGACGTTGGGCGAGGTGGGTAAGCCGACGCCGACGTCGATGAACTGGGTGACGCCCTGGGCGGCGACGTGGCGCACCGCGCGCGCCACAAACGCCCGGTTGGCGCGGGCTACCTGGGTGACCTCGGGAAATTCAGCGAGCACGTCATCGGCGGCGTCCCGGTCGGCGGCGAAATGGTCTTTCCCATCTAGCCAGTAATCGTAGATGCGGGCGATATTCGGGCCGCCGGATTCCGGGCCTAGGTGTGGTGTCTGCCCGTGGTCTGCCGTTAGTGCGGCACTTGTGCTGGGCAGCGCAGCGGTCACCATTTGATCCGGGCCGCTCAGAGCAAGGGCGATCTTGGCTGCGGCGCCGTGCGCGTCGTCGGTCAGAGCGATGCGCTCTGCCCAACTCCACCAGTACCAGCCGTGCGCTGCATAGACGTCTTCTCCCTTGGCCGTGTGACGGCTGGTGACAGTCAGGCACGCTCTGCGGCCTTCCCCGGTGACCAGGGTGATGACGAAGTCGCGAGGGTCCAGCGTGGCGGCAAGGTTTTCCAGTGCGCGCAGCGTGCTCCCGCTAGCCGCAGGCGGGCTGGCGTGTGTGGGCTGGGTGTGGCTGTCGTCCATGAGGGTGACGGTAGAACGGCCCGCAGTGCCTGGACAATGACAGTTGGAATAGCGGCTTTCCAGAACTGCCACGCACTGTTAGAGAGGGATATTCATCACGTCGGCGAGGTTGCGCATTTCAGGTGTGAGCTTGCGGCGGCGGTCGATTATCCTGCCGAGGATGTCGCGGCCGTAGCGCTGCTGGACGAGCCATTCCGGCGCGCGTGCGCGGACCTCCTGCAAGATCGCGAAGGCTTCGGTGTAGTCACGGAGCATGGTCTTGGCGTTGGCGATGTCGAGCCTGTGCCGGAGCCTGCTTACCAGCTGCGGGTACGGGACTTCGCCGGGGAGTGAGTCGGCGATCGACAGGCATAGATCGGGCTGGCGCATGATGACGCGTGATTCGGCACGTATGTAAGCGACGGTGACGGGACCGAAGACGCATTGGCTGTTGGGGTGGCGGCGGACCTCGTGGCCGATGCGGGCTGCCGCTGCGGTGGCCAGCTGGAGCGCGTCTTCAGCCTCTCCGGGGCAGTTATCCCGGATTGCCGCGTTGGTCATGTTCAGCAGGAACCGGCCCCACAGGATGAGTTCGAGTACCGTGGCGCGCGAGAATCGCGGCTCGGTTTCGTCTGCCCAGCGGGCAGCGAACTGCCTGGCCTCAGCGAGCCTGCCCTGCCGCAGGTAGAGCCACAGCATGGTGTCGGCTGCCGCTGCGGCGTCGAGCCGGTGTTCGCCGGCGGCGTCTATGGCGCGCAGCAGCGTTAGCTCGGCGATGGCGAACTGGCGTGTCTGGGTGAGCAGGTAGCCGGTGGTGTTGAGGATGCTGGACTGTATCTGGCGTGTCTCTGGCCCGGGGGCGAGGGCATCGGCGTCGCGCAGCAGTTTTGGCAGGACCTCTTTGACGGTTGAGTACTGGTGGGATGCCAGCGCGGGGGACAGCGCTTGGAGTGCCTCACGTGTGCCTGACGGGCTGGGTTCTTCGTCGGGGTGGGGTATCCGCCCGGCGAGCGCCTTGTGGACTTCCTGCCAGTCTGCGGCGGTGGCTGGGGGTGCCTCTTCGGCCCGCTCGGGCTGGACCATCAGCATTGTGGTGGGCACGCGCAGCGCACTAGCCAGTTTGTGTGCCGTCTCCAGGCGCACGTCGTCCCGCTCGCCTTGCTCCAGTTTGGTGACGAGGGAGACCGAGACGCCGGACAGGTCTGCTAGCTCGCGCTGGGTTAAGCCGCGCCGTTTGCGGATGTCACGGAGCCTGTCACCGAGGGTCTGCGCCTGGTTCACTGGGTGGCCTGCTTCCTAGCCTGATGCCTGCATGCCAGGCTACCCGCATGGCCGCTGCCTGCCCGGCTGGCCTGACCATGGTTCAGGTTCCCCGCAAGCCGGCCCTCCGTGTCTGCTGTGGTTTCGGCCTGTGCTGTCGCGCTGGTTCCGCGTCAGCTTGGTGTCCTGCCTGTGCGTTTGGTGATTGTGCCCCCGCGTAGCGGGGGCCTTGGGTCGGACCTCCAGGGTAAGAAAGGGGCTGCGGGGGGAACCTCCCTTAGGACGATCTGTTATAGGCGCCGTGATCATTCACCAGGACCACGTGGAACAGGTTGCCCAGCGCTCACCACCATCGGAACCTGGAATGCCCGCATCCGGTAGGTCGCGATCTGCTGGTTGTCGAGCCAGAGGACCAGGTGGTAAGCACCGGGGGCGGGTATCTGAACGTTGGGGATCGTCACCCCGAACGGGGCGATGTTCGCTTCACCGAATTCTGCATCGCGGCTGGGGACCGTACGGAATCCTCCCTCAACGCGTACCGGCAGTTCCTGGTTCTCGGGACCTCGCAGCCCGATACGGAACAGATGGTTCTGCATGGTGTCCTGGAAGGGTATCTGCAGCACCGCCCCTATCCCCAGGGTGGCCAGGGTCGCGGGGAAGACGGGGAACCGCAGCAAGTTGAAGAACCCGCCGTTCACGTACATCTTGTTCTCGGAGACGGCGACGTGGTCTGCGGCGAAGAACGCCAAGACCGATGTGCGGGTGATGGCTTCCGGCGTGTCCGGGACTGAGGCCCTGTCTGTCATACAGACAGGGTACGCTGTGTATGACATGAGATCAAGTGGAGCGCTGGTGCTGGACATCTACCGCTACGAGGTCATCGACTGGGACGATCCGGAGATCGATCCCGACCCCAAGACCAATAACCTGCTGCACTGCCAGCAGGCAGATCACCTTGGCGCGCAGGCAGAGCTGATCGTGTACGAACTGCTCTGCGGAATCTGGGCAGAGGTCAGGTTCAAGTCGCTATCCGCGCAGTACTGCGTGGTGGGGGTGGCGCTCTCGAGCATCTGGCTCGTACTGTTTGAGGATTCATACAAGCGTGGTGACTGGCTACGGCCAGTAACCGGATGGCTAGCCGAGCGTGCGGAGATACATGAGTGGGAAGAAGCAACAGGGGAGACGTGGAAGGGGAAGCGATGAGCGTTGACCGCCCGCAGGGTCTCATTGAGGGTTCTGGTCGTCGCGGCGAGCCTCGCCGGTTGGACCAGATGGTCTCTGCGCGGCTTGACCCAACCCTAGTTGCTGCGCTGAAGAAGCTCGCCGCGAAGCGCGGCATGTCGCTAAGTGATGTGCTTAGGGAGGCGGCCCTCCTGTTGCTAGCTCGCGAGGAGGCCTCAAATTTGATCACGTTCGAGGTAAGCGTTACGAACGAGCACCTGGGGGGCGTTGTACACGAATCGATCCGCCAGGACATCGAAATTGCTGTCTGACTCGGCCGTCTGCACGAGTCGCTATCAGTGACCACGTGGCAGCGGCTGGGTACTCATCAGCTCGGTGTGCTCGCGGTCGGCTCGGTGTCCCTGCTCGGGCACCCGTGCGGGCTGTGGTTCAGCCAGTCGGGAAACCGTGAGCAATCTCGGCCCACAACGTGCAACCGGCTAAGGCTCCGGGAGGCGGTAGGTCACGAGGGGTACCACCTGGCATGAGGCGATACCACCCGCCTCCTTGGTCCACGTCGGCGGCTCGCCTGGGTGGTCATGGGCTGGCCGACGGGGCGCGCCCTGTTCTTGGTCCTGGTTCTGGACGAGGTGCAGGGTCCGTGGGGGCCGGGACCGCCGCCTGGGCCAGGGTGGGTGGGTGGGCCGCTGTCCTGGGTGGTGTGGTTCCTCGTGGCTGGGGCAACGCGGGAGCGTGTGGATGTGCTCCCGCGTTGCCCCGGGCTTGTCTTCTCCTTGTCGCTAGACTCTTGTGGGTGGCGTTCCTGGCGGGTGTCTCATAGCTGGGTGGTCCACTCGATGACCAGCCGTCGTGCCTGGTCGGCGGGGCTGGGGTTTCGGATTCTCTGCGTGCCCCTTGGAGCATGAAACCCAGTCGCGATCATGAATACCGGGCCTACCTCACCGCTTCCGGGGTCCGGGTGGGGGTCGCTGCGAGGCCGCTGTCCTCGCGGAGGCCGTAGCGGGCGTAGAGCCGGCGCAGCGGCCGCGGTGCCCACCAGTTGGCCCGGCCCAGCAGCCGCATGGTGGCCGGCACCAGCAGCACCCGGATGATGGTGGCGTCCACCACCAGCGCGATGATCATGCCGACGCCCATCAGCTTGATGAACGTGATGCCCGACGCGGAGAACGCGCCGACCACGATCACCAGCAGCAGCGCCAGGCTGGTGATGATGCCGCCGGTGCGCTGCAGCCCGCCCGCCACCGCCGCGGTGTTGTCGCCGGTCACGTCGTAGCGCTCACGGACCCGCGACAGCAGGAACACCTCGTAGTCCATGGACAGCCCGAAGATGATCGCCAGCATCAGGACCGGCATGGTCGGGTCGATCGTGCCGGTGGGCGTGAAGTGCAGCAGCCCGGACAGGTGGCCCTCCTGGAAGATCCACACGATCGCGCCGAACGTCGCCGTCAGCGACAAGATGTTCATCACGATCGCCTTGACCGGCAGCACCACCGACCCGAAGGCCAGGAACAGCAGGATGAACGTGGCGAGCGCGACCACCAGCGCCATCCAGGGCAGCGTGTGGCCGAGGCTGGCCAGCTCGTCCACCAGTTGCGCCGTCGCACCGCCGACGTAGACCCGCGCCCCGGCCGGCGGTGGTACCGCGCGCACCCGCGACACCAGCGCCCGCGCCGCCGCGGACTCAGGATTGGCCGCATAACGCAGATCCACCCGGGCCACCGTGCCTGCCACGCCGGTGACCTGCCCGGCGATGACACCCGGGACGTGGTCCAGCCGGGTCAGGTAGGCGCCCAGGGCGGCCCGCTGCGCCGGGGCACCCGCGGGCCCGGCGAGCTTGATCACAGCCTCGATCGCGGTGGTGGCGTTGGCCGGGAAGTCACGCGCCAGGGTCTGCGAGACCACCCGCGGGGCGGCGGTGGCTGGCAGGGCACGGGCGTCGGTGCCGCCCCAGGTGATGTGGCGGAACGGGGCGCCGAGGGCGAGCAGCACCACGACGATCACGGCCACGTAGGCGACCGGGCGGCGCATCACGCTGCGCCCGATGCGGTACCAGGCGCCGCTGGCCTCGTCGGCCGGCGGCTGGTGCACGGACCTGCGGATCCGCAGCGCGTTGACCCGGTGGCCGAGCACGGCGAGCAGGGCCGGCATGACGGTCAGCGCGGCCAGCATGTCCACCGCGACGGTGGCGACACCGCCGTAGCCCATCGAGCGCAGGAACATCTCCGGGAACAGCATCAGGCTGGCCAGGGCGACGGCCACCGTGACCCCGGACACGGCGACCGTCCGGCCGGCCGTGGCCACGGTCCGGGCGAGAGCGTCCTCCACCGTGGGCTGGCTGCGCAGCTCCTCCCGGAAGCGGGCGACCATGAACAGCCCGTAGTCGATGGCCAGGCCCAGGCCCAGGATCGTGGTGATGTTGACGGAGTAGATGGACACGTCGGTGACCAGGGTCAGCAGCCGCAGCGCGGTGAAGGAGCCGAGGATGGCCATGCCGCCGATCGCCAGCGGCAGGCTGGCGGCGGCCAGGCTGCCGAAGATCACCAGCAGCAGGATCAGCAGCACCGGCATGGAGATGCCTTCGGCGCGGCCGATGTCGGAGGTGACCTGCTTGCTGATCGCCTGCTCGGTCGGGATCTGCCCGCCTGCCTGGACGGTCAGGCCCCGGACGGCGAGGCCGCCGCTGATGGCCTGGTAGGTCTTCATCTGGGCGGCGTCGGTGCCGCCGGCCAGCCGGAGCACCGCGTACGTCTCGTGACCGCCGGCGCCGGCGGCCAGCGGTGACCCGGTGGACCAGTAGGTCTGGTACGAGGTGACCTTGCCCGCCGGCAGCGCGGCCAGGCTGGCGGTCACCGCGGACCGGTAGCCCGGGTCGCGCACGGTCAGGTGCTGGCTCCGGTAGAGCACGACGACGTCGGCGGTGTCGCGGCCGAATGCCCGCTGCGCCAGCGCGCTCGCCTGCTGGCTCTGGCTGCCGGGGGCGGTGAAGCCGCCGCCGGACTGGAGCCTGCCGAAAACGCCGGTCCCCCACACCGCGCCGGCGGCCATGGCCACCGCCGCTACCAGCAGGACCAGGCGCCGGCGGCGGTACATGACACGTCCCCATGCCTCGAACATCGGCCCCTCCACCGCTAGACTGTTACCAGTTGTTCACATTGGTAAACGATGTAAACTGCAAACAGTGTTAACTTCGCATACGTCGTTCACGGTTGTCAAGCCCGTTGCGGGCGAGCCATTGTGGGCGAACCCGGCGGAGCGAGCCGGCGGGGGCGAGCCCGTCCAGGAGAGGAGGCCGGCGTGGTGCAGGCAGCGAGCCGCCGCGACCGCGTGCGGGCCGCGACCACCGGCGAGATCAAGCAGACCGCACGGCGCATTCTGGTGGCCGAGGGGCCGGAGGCTGTCTCGCTGCGGGCGATCGCGCGCGAGATGGGGATGACCGCGCCCGCCCTGTACCGGTACTTCGGCAGCCACGAGGACCTGATCAAGCACGTTGTCGCCGACATCTTCGAGGAGATCGCCGACGACATCCACGCCGCGATCGTCGCGGCCGGCGTGGCGAGCGGCGGGGACATGGCGGCCAAGCTCGTCGCCGCCTGCGGTGAGTTCCGCCGCTGGTCGCTGGGCCACAAGCAGGAGTTCGGCCTGCTGTTCGGCAGCCCGCTGCCCGGCCTGGAAGGCGTGCACGACGACGTGGTCGACGCCTGCGCACAGAAGTTCAGCGGCACGTTCTTCGCGCTGTTCCTGGAGCTGTGGCGGCATCGGCCTTTCCCCATCCCGGCCGACGATGAGATCGAACCCGGCCTGCGGGCGCAGCTGGCCCACTACCGGGACGCGCTCGGGGTGGACCTCCCGCTCGGCGCGGGCCTGACCTTCCTGCGCTGCTGGGTCCGCCTGTACGGCATGGTCAGCCTGGAGGTGTTCGGCCACCTGCGGTTCGCGCTGGACGACGCGGCCGCCATGTTCGACATCACCCTTGGCGAACTGGCCGACCTGGTCGGCCTGGAGTCCACCGGCGACCGGGATCGCTCCCCCGCATAGCACGGGTTTGGGTCGTTTCCCCGCCCGGTTTGCCCGGTATGGGGTGACCAAACCCGTGCTACGCCGGTGCGGGGCAGCCTGAGCGGCCCTACTGGTGGCCGAGGACGGGGTGGGGAAGGTAGGGGGCTTCTAGGCGCTGCATCTCGTCATCGGTCAGCTCCAGCTTCGCGGCGGCGAGGGCGTCCTCCATGTGGCTGAGCTTGGTGGCACCCACGATGGGGGCGGTCACACCCGGGCGGTGCATCAGCCAGGCCAGCGCCACCTGGGCCCGCGGGACCCCACGCGCGGCAGCCACCTGCGCCACCGCGTCCACCACATCGAAGTCGGCCGGGTGGGTGTACAGGCTGTCGCCGAAGGGGTCCGAATTCGACCGGGTGGTGCGCCGCTCGCCATCCCGGGTCCGGTTCCCGGCCAGGACGCCGCGCGCGAGCGGGCTCCACGGGATCACCCCGACCCCCTGGTCGAGGCACTGCGGGATCATCTCCCGCTCCTCCTCCCGGTAGAGCAGGTTGTAGTGGTTCTGCATGGAGACGAACCGGGTCCAGCCGTGCAGGTCCGCCACATGCTGGGCCTTGGCGAACTGCCAGGCGAACATGCTGCTCGCGCCGATGTAGCGGGCCTTGCCGGCCCGGACCACGTCGTGCAGCGCCGCCATCGTCTCCTCGATCGGCGTCCGCGGGTCCCACCGGTGGATCTGGTACAGGTCCACATAGTCCATGTCCAGCCGCTGCAGCGACGCGTCGATCGCGGACATGATGTGCTTGCGGGACAGCCCGCCGGCGTTCTCGCCCTCCCCCACCGGCATGAACACCTTGGTGGCCACCACCACGTCGTCGCGCCGGAACAGCTTGCCCAGCAGCCGGCCCGTGGCCGCCTCACTGGCACCGGAGGAGTAGACGTCCGCCGTGTCGTAGAAGATCACGCCGCCGTCGGCCGCCACCCGCACGATCGGCTCGGCCGCGTCCTCGTCCAGCACCCACGGCCGCTGGCTGTTGTTCCCAAAGCTCATCATCCCGAGGCACACGCGGGACACACGCATGCCGGTCGCGCCAAGGTTGACGTACTCCATGATCACCTCATGATCGCTGGGTCTAGTTACAACGGTCCCCGGTAATGAAGATTACGTCCCGCGGCGGACCTGGAGCTGTCGGCGGCCGGGATCGCGCAGCTCGACGCCGGCTGAGGACGCCCGGCACCCCGGCGGGCGAGCCGGTCAGGCCACGAACGGCTGGCCGGACTCGCTCGTCATGGGGCGGCCCGCGGCCTGCCAGCCGATCATGCCATCAGCCACGTTGTGCGCCTGCCAGCCCGCCCCGGCCAGCGCCTGTGCCGCGTGGCCCGACCGGTTCCCGGAGCGGCAGATCACATACAGCGTGCCCGGCTGGCCGATCTCGGTGTGCCGCGCGCCCAGCTCACCCAGCGGGATATGCAGCGCCCCCGGTACGTGACCGGCCTCCCATTCGTCGTGCTCACGCACGTCGAGCAGGAACACGTCCGCGGGCACCTCGGCCGCGGGCACCTGGGGTACCGGCCTGGCCTGACTCATCCAATCCCTCCGGGGGTACCGGCCGCGGCGGCATCGGGCGCCGCGGCTTCCGCCCGCCAGGCTACCGGGGCCGGAATGCCGTGCCGGCGGCGCCCGTTGAGCCAGGCGTGCAGGTACGTGACGCGCGGCCGGACGAGCTTGCCGCGATCGGCGACCTGAGAGTCGCCGCCTACCGGGCCGACGGGTTCTTGTCCGAGACCTCCGGGTACACCGACACGCTGCGCACGCTGGGGGCCGACGGCACCGGGGAGATCCTGGCCGCCGTGGACGGCTCGCTCATCGTGGGCACAGTCATGCTCCAGGCCTGGCCGTGCGCCGGGGAAGTGGTCAGGGGACCCGGCGAGGCCGAGATCAGGGCACTGGCGGTGGCCGCGCAGGCGCGCCGTCGCGGCATCGGCCGGGCGCTGCTGGCCGGGGTGACGCAGCGGGCCGCCAGCCGCGGGGTGCGGAACCTGGTCCTGCTCACCATGCCGCAGATGCAGGCGGCCCAGCGGCTGTACACCGAGGCTGGTTTCGGCCGTCTCCCCGACCGGGACGCCGTCCCCGCACCGGGCGTCATCCTGCTCGCCTACGGCCTGCTCCTGCCCGGCGCGTGACCGGGGGGCACAGCGTCAGCCACCGCTGGGTTCGTTATGCGGAACGTCTTGCGCGGTTACCGTCCCGGTGCCCGCACCCTTGGCGTCCTCCCGCCACGCCGGACCACTGACTACCTTGCGCAGGTGCTTGTTCATCGAGCGCAGGAGGAAGAACAGCACCAGGCCCAGCCCGGCCACGACCAGGAATCCGAGGACACCGGGGACCACGGAGCTGGCCGAGACGGCGGCCAGGTTCGTCACAGGCTCACCCTCTCCCGGATGCCGGCGAACAGGTCGTCCTCCGACAGCTCAGTATCCACCACCGACCTGGCCAGGTGATAATCCTCGGTCGGCCAGGCCACCTGCTGCACCTCCAGGGGGCACGCGAACCACGAGCCGGCCGGGTCGATCTGGGTGGCATGGGCGAGCAGCGCCTGGTCGCGGATGCCGAAGAAGTCGCCGCACGGCACCCGGGTGCTGATCTCCAGCTCGGGCCGCTCGGGGTGCTCGGCGGCGCGCTTCTCCCAGCGCGCGAACCACTCCGCGTAGGGGGACTCCAGCCCGCGCCGCTCCATCTCCTCGTGCAGCGCCGTGAACCGGGCCTTGTGGAAGCTGACGAAGTAGTACAGCTTGAGCGGCTGCCAGGGCTCGCCGGAGCCCGGGTAGCGGTCCGGGTCGGCGGCGGCATCGAATGCCTCCACACTGACCTGGTGGGTCATCACGTGATCGGGGTGCGGGTAGCCACCGTTCTCGTCGTAAGTCAGCATCACGTGCGGGCGGAACTCCCGGACCGCGCGGACCAGCGGCTCGGCCGCGTCCTCCAGTTTCTGCAGGGCGAAGCAGCCTTCGGGCAGCGGCGGCAGCGGGTCGCCCTCGGGCAGCCCGGAGTCGACGAAGCCCAGGAACCGCTGGCCGACACCGAGGATCTCGCGCGCCCTGGCCATCTCCTCCCGCCGGACCTGGCCCAGGTCCGCCCGGATCTCGGGCCGGTCCATCGCCTTGTTGAGTATGTCGCCGCGCTCGCCACCGGTAAGGGTGCAGACCAAGACATCTGCACCTTGGCGGACATAACGCGCCATCGTGGCCGCGCCTTTGCTCGATTCGTCATCGGGATGCGCGTGCACCGCCATCAGCCGCAGCGGCGCGGGCCGGCCGGTGTCAGCCGGGCGGCCATCGCCCGGGACGGCCGGATCGTCACAGGTGGCAGGCACTTCGTTGTCCCCTCAGCAGGTGGGCAGGCACGGGAAATCATCCTGCACCACAACGCGCCGGCGAGGGATCGTGATTCCCGGCGCGTCACCCGTATCGCCGCGCCGGCTATTGACTGATGCCACTCATGCGTTAAGCCTTGTTAGCCTCAAAGAATTACCCCGAGGAGCCGTGCAGGGCTCCGGCGGACCTCGACGTCCGCTCTGCAGCCAAGGAGTACCCGTGACCGAGACACGCGATGACCACGTCACCTGGCTAACCCAGGAGGCCTACGACCGGCTCAAAGCGGAGCTGGATCACCTGTCGGGGCCGGGGCGTGTGGAGATCGCGAAGAAGATCGAGGCTGCCCGGGACGAAGGTGACCTGCGCGAGAACGGCGGGTATCACGCGGCCAAGGAGGAGCAGGGCAAGCAGGAGGCCCGCATCCACCAGATCCAGCACATCCTGCTGAACGCCAGGGTCGGTGAGCCGCCGCGGACCGACGGGGTGGTCGGCCCCGGGATGACGGTGACCGTCCGCTTCGACCCCGGCGACGACGAGGTCACGTTCCTGCTGGCCTCGCGTGAGGAGAGCGGGTCGCCGATCGACGTCTACTCGCCCCGCTCCCCGCTGGGCGCCGCCATCTCCGGGAAGAAGGTCGGGGAAACCGCGACGTACACCATGCCGAACGGCCGTGCGGCGACGGTCGAGATCCTCGAGGCGGTCCCCTACGGGGAGTTCTGAACCGCGGCCCAGCTGGCTGGCCTGGCTGGGCCGGCCAGCCTGGCTGAGCCGGCTCAGCTGACCAGCTCCGGGGCCTCCGGGGCGGTCTGCTGCTGCGCAGGTGCCCGGCCGCGCAGCGGCACCTCCTTGATGAACCAGGCGAGGACGAACACGATCAGTGCGCTCGGCGCCGCCCAGAAGAACACGCCCTGCGCGGCGTGGGTGATCGCGGCGAACACGTCGAGCTTGACCGCCGGCGGCAGGTGGGTGAGCACCACCGGGTCGAGCTGCCCGCCGGCCGCGTTCAGGTGAGCCCCGGGCAGCCGGGCGCTCAGCCCGCTGGTCAGCCGGTGGGCGAAGATCGCGCCGAACGCGGCGACCCCGATCGACCCGCCGATCTGCTGGAAGAACGTCCGTGAGCTGCTGGCCACGCCCATGTCGCGTGGGCCGACGCTGTTCTGCGCGACCAGGGTGGTGATCTGCATGAGGAAGCCCATGCCCACCCCGAGCACCACGAAGTACAGGCCGCTGGTGAACCGGGTGGTGCTGAGCCCCAGCCCGGTCAGCAGGTACATGCCGACCGTCATGATGGCGCTGCCGATGATCGGCAGTGCCTTGTACCGGCCGGTGCGGGTGGTCACCTGCCCGGCGATCAAGGTGGTGAGCGTCGAGCCGAGCATCAGCGGGATCAGCATGAGCCCGCTGCCGGTCGCCGACAGGTGCTGCACTGTCTGCTGGTACAGCGGCAGGAACGTGAGCGCGCCGAGCATGGCCATGCCCAGCAGGAAGCTCATGGCCGCGACCAGCGAGAAGTTCCGGTTGCGGAAGACGTGCAGCGGCAGGATGGGTTCCGCCGCCCGGGCCTCGACGGCGATGAAGCCCACCGTGGTGGCGGCCGCCAGCGCACCCAGGCCAAGGATCTGCCCCGACCCCCAGGCGTACTGGGTGCCACCCCAGGTGGTCAGCAGCACGATCGAGGTGGTGGCCACGGCCAGCAGCACCGCGCCGAGGTAGTCGATCTTGTGCGCGACCTTGTGCCGCGGCAGGTGCAAGGTAAGGAACAGGTAGATCAGGCCCGCGCCGCCGATCGGCATGTTGATGTAGAAGATCCAGCGCCAGGACAGGCTGTCGGTGATGTAGCCGCCGACCAGCGGGCCCGCGATCATGGCCAGCATCATCGCCGCCATCATGTAGCCCATGTACTGGCCGCGCTCGCGCGGGGAGACCAGGTCACCGATGGTCGCGATGGCCCCGACCAGCAGCCCGCCGGCGCCCAGGCCCTGCAGCGCGCGGAACGCGATGAGCTGGTCCATCGAGTGCGACAGCCCGGACAGCGCGGAGCCGATCAGGAAGATGATGATCGCGAACATGAGCAGGCGCTTGCGGCCGTACTGGTCGCCCAGCTTGCCGTACAGGGGCGTGGTCACGGTGGAGGCGAGGATGTAGGCGGTGACCACCCAGGACAGGTGGGTAACCCCGCCCAGGTCGCCGACGATGCGCGGCAGCGCCGTGGAGACGACCAGCTGGTCGAGCATGGCGAGCATGATGGCGAGCAGCAGGCCGGGCAGGATGATCAGGACTTCCCGGCGGGCGCCGGACGGCGCCTCCTGCGTGGCTGCTGACGCGTTCTCTGCCATCGTTTCGGGCTCCCTCCGCCGGCTGGATCCGCCGGCTCCCCGGGCTGGCGCGCCGGTTTCCCCCGGCCGCACCGCCCGCCCAGATGGCCGGCCCCGTACGAGAATACTCGCTACCTACTTGCCGACCGGTTAGTATATTGCCACGGGTTACCCTAGACTCGCTACTAACCGGTCGTCAAGTAAGTTTTGCCGAGAGAGCACGAGGCGCGGCACGATGGATGAAGTGACACGCGCCACCGCCCGGGGCGCGGTACCGGCGCTGGGCGGGAGCCTGGCCCGGGGCAGGAGCCGTGCCCGTGGCGTGAGCCCGGCCCGCGGGCAGGCCGCGGCCCGGCACCGCGGGCGCAGCGAGGCCCCCGGCGGCAGCACCAGGGAGCGCATCCAGTCGATCGCCCTGGAACTGTTCGCCGAGCAGGGGTACGACAAGACCTCGCTGCGGGAGATCGCCGAGCGGCTTGGCGTCACCAAGGCGGCGCTGTACTACCACTTCAAGTCCAAGGAAGACATCGTCCGCAGCTTCACCGAGGACTACCGGGTGGAGCTGGAAGCGGTCATCGCCTGGGGCGCCGCCCAGCCACCGGGTCCGGGGACCCGGGCGGAGATCCTGGCCCGGTACGCCGACATCGTGGGCCGGCGGCTGGGGGTCATCCGGTTCATGGAGCAGAACCAGGCCGCCATGCACACGCTGACGTCGGACGGGGCTCACCGCAAGAAGCTGTTCCGCGAGCAGTTCATGCAGCTGTGCGACCTGCTCGCGCCGCCGGGCGCCGCGCTGCCCGACCGGATCCGTGCCGCCATGGCGGTGGTAACCATCGGGATGACCTCGCTGCTCTTCCAGCGCGAGGCGGGCAGCGCCCAGCAGCTGCACGAGGCAGTGCTGAGCGTCGCCTGCGACCTCGCCGACGCCCCGGCCCCGGTACCCTGACCCCGGCCAACAGACCCCGGTTCACGGCGCCGTGGCGGAGGCGCGCACCAGCGGGAGGACCCGGTACGGGACGGGGGTGGCCAGGGCGATGACGGTCGAGGCACGGACCACACCCGCCACTGCCACGATGGCGTCGATCACCCGCTGCAGGTCGGCGTTGGTGCGGGCGACCACCCGGCAGAGCATGTCACCGGGCCCGGTGATGGTGTGCACCTCCAGCACCCCCGGGATCTCCGCCAGCCGGGCCGCGACCGGATCGTGCCCGCCCACCTGCCGGATCTCCAGCGTCACGAACGCGGTCACCCGGTGGCCGAGCGCGGCCGGATCCACGTCCGGCCCGTAGCCGGTCACCACCCCGCGCCGGTGCAGCCGGTCCAGCCGGGCCTGCACGGTGCCGCGCGCCACCCCCAGCCGCCGCGACGCCTCCAGCATCCCCACCCGGGGCTCGGCCGCGAGCAGTTCGATCAGCCGGGCATCCAGCGTGTCGACCGGGCCGGTCTCGGCACCCATGTCCGCCCCTCTCACACGGCAACGCACTCACACGCAGCAGACTGTACAGCTCTGCCGAATACTTGCCACTGTGGCTATGCAAGTCGCCTACCAGAACAACCAGCTGTTGCGCACCCTGCCTGCCCGTCTCATGCTGCCCCTAACGGCAGCACCGGGACGCGAAGGAGCGTGACGATGGCAGGCGGCAGCGAGCATGGATACGCCCGCGAGGCCGATGGCTTCCCGGTGACCGGCATGGACGCGGTGGTCTTCGCGGTCGGCAACGCGCGGCAGGCCGCGCACTACTACTGCGCCGCCTTCGGCATGCGCTGCGTCGCCTACCGCGGCCCGGAGACCGGCTGCCGGGACGAGGCCTCCTATGTGCTCGAATCCGGGCGGGCCCGGTTCGTGCTGCGCGGCCCGGTCCGGCCCGGCACCCCTCTGGCCAGGCACGTCGCCGAGCACGGCGACGGGGTGATCGACCTGGCGATCGAGGTGCCCTCGGCGGAAGCGGCCTATAGCTACGCCACCGCGCACGGTGCCCGCGGCGTGGCCGCCCCCAGGCTGGCCGAGGACGACCACGGCAAGGCGGTGCTGGCCACCATCGCCACCTACGGCCAGACCACCCACACGCTGGTGGAGCGGTCCGGCTACAGCGGCGCCTACCTGCCCGGGTACGTGACAGCCGGCCCGGTCGGCAGCCCGCCCGCCCGGCCCTTCTTCACCGACATCGACCACTGTGTCGGCAACGTCGAGCTCGGCCGGATGGACGAGTGGGTGAGCTTCTACCACCGGGTCATGGGGTTCACGAACATGAAGGAGTTCGTCGGTGACGACATCGCCACCGAGTACTCCGCGCTCATGAGCAAGGTGGTCGCCGACGGCTCCCGGAAGGTGAAGTTCCCGATCAACGAGCCGGCCGCGGGGAAGCGGAAGTCCCAGATCGACGAGTACCTGGAGTTCTACGGCGGGCCGGGGGTCCAGCACATCGCGCTGGCCACCGACGACATCGTGGCCGCCGTCACCGCGATGAAGGCGGCCGGGGTCGAGTTCCTCGACACCCCCGGCGCCTACTACGACACCCTCGGCGACTGGGCCGGCCAGACCCACGTCCCGGCCGGGGCGCTCCGCGAGCTTGGCATCCTGGCCGACCGGGACGAGGACGGCTACCTGCTGCAGATCTTCACCAAGCCGGTGCAGGACCGCCCGACCGTGTTCTTCGAGCTGATCGAGCGGCACGGCTCGCAGGGGTTCGGCAAGGGCAACTTCAAGGCGCTGTTCGAGGCGATCGAGCGGGAGCAGGCACGCCGCGGCAACCTCTGAGCAGCATCAAACCGCGCCTTGATGCTGCTACTGCTACATCAGAGCGCTGTTTGATGTAGCTGCTGCCCGCCGTTGCGGGCGGGTGCATCGCGCGGAAGCCCGGGTGCGCCAGGACAAACCGGTGCATCATGTCGGCGTGACGCAGCCATCCGACGACCAGGAGCCAGCGCCGGCCCCGCCGCCCCAGCCGTTCACCATGCCCGGCCAGGCCCCACCGTACGGTCCGCCAGCCGGCCAGGCGCCACCGTACGGCCAGGCGCCACCGTACGGCCAGGCCTATGGCGCTTACCAGCCCTACCCCGGGGCCAGCTACGGCGGGACCGCCAACCGGACGGCCCGGGACCCGGCGCTCGCCGAGTGGTGGCAACGGCTCGTTGCCCGGATCATCGACGGGATCATCCTGTTCATCCTCATCGGCCCGTTCTGGTTTCCCGCCGTGCTCTCGCTGGTCCACCGCGTCGAGCGCCTGGCCAGCCAGTACCCGGATCTGAGCCAGCCCGCCCAGCAGCAGGCGTTCAGCAACAGCGTGAACCAGATGACGACCGGCATGATCGGCACCTTCCTGCTGATCGCGGCCGGCGCCGCCGCCATCTCATTCGGCTATGACTGGCTGCAGCACGGGCTGTGGGGGCAGACCATCGGCAAGCGGGTGATGGGGACCAAGGTGGTCACCGCGGACGCCCACGCCCGCATCTCCGGCGGGGCCGCCTGCGGCCGGGCCGCCGTGTACGCCCTGATCCCGGCGGTCCCCTCGGTGGGCGGCATCTTCGGGCTGCTCAACGAGCTGTGGCTGCTGTGGGACCCGCAGCGCCAGTGCCTGCACGACAAAGCGGCCCACACGGTTGTCATCAAGACGAGCGCACTGGCGGTCCCAGCTGACGGCGGCCTTGCCGCTCAGCCGAACAGCAGCGTGTAGCCGGCCTGGCGGAGCTGGCCGATGACCTCGTCACAGTGGCCGGGCCCGCGGGTCTCCACCTGGAGCAGCACCTCCACCTCGTCGACCCGCAACCGGGGGGCGACCCGCTCGTGCACGACGTCGAGCACGTTGGCACCCAGCGCCGCCAGTTCGCCGAGCAGGTCGGCCAGCGCGCCAGGCCGGTCCGGCAGCCGGCACCGGAACATCAGGTACCGGCCCGCCGCGGACAGGCCGTGCCGCAGCACCTTGGCGAGCAGCAGCGGGTCGATGTTGCCGCCCGACAGCACCGCCACCACCGGCGGCTCGAACGCGTCGGGGTGCTCCAGCAGCGCGGCGACCCCGGCCGCTCCGGCCGGCTCGACCAGCTGTTTGGACCGCTCCAGGCAGATCAGCAGTGCCCGGGACAGGGTCTCCTCGGACACGGTGACCACCCGGTCCGCCAGCTCGGACAGGATCGCGTACGCGATGTCACCTGGCTGGCTCACCGCGATCCCGTCGGCCATGGTCACGCCCGGCTCGATCCGCACCGGATGGCCGGCCGCGAGCGAGGCCGGGAGGGAGGCGACCTCCTCGGCCTGCACGCCGATCACCTTGACCGGCGGGGAAGCCTGGCTCACCCCAACCGCGATCCCGGCCGCGAGCCCGCCACCGCCGACCGGCACCGCGATGCTCCTGACCTGCGGACACTGCTCGGTGATCTCCAAGCCGAGTGTGCCCTGCCCGGCGACCACGTCGGGGTGATCGAACGGGTGGATGAAGACCGGCCCGTGCTCACCGGCGTGCGCCAGCGCCGCTGACAGGGCGTCCTCCACCGACTCCCCGTGCAGGATCACCTGCGCGCCATAACCCCGGGTCGCCTCGATCTTGGGCAGCGGGGCACCGGCCGGCATGATCACGGTCGCCTTGGTGCCCACCAGGGCGGCGGCGAAGGCGACCCCCTGGGCGTGGTTGCCCGCGCTGGCGGCCACCACCCCGCGCTCCCGTTCAGCCGCGGTCAGCCGGCTGATCCGCAGGTACGCGCCGCGCGCCTTGAACGACCCTGTCCGCTGCAGGTTCTCGCACTTGAGGAATACCGGCCCGCCCAGCCGCTCGGACAGCACCCGGGAATGGATCATCGGGGTGGGCGAGACCACCCCGCGCAGTACCTCCCGTGCGGCGGCCACATCCGCCAGGCGGACCTGCGACGACGTCATTGTCATGCCGCCAGTCTCGCACCCGGGCGGGGATTACTCCCCTGCCCAGTACCGGTCGGCGGCGAACAGCAGCGCGGCCGCCCCGACCAGGCCGGCGCTCTGGCCGAGCGCCGCAGGGACAACCCGCACATCCCGCGCGAAGTCGAGCCCGACGTATCGGCGCAGGGTCTCCTCCAGCGGGTCGAACAGCAGCGAGCCCGCCTGGGCCAGGCCGCCCCCGACCGCGACGACCTCCAGGTCGCACAGGTGGGTCGCGGAAGCGATGGCGATCCCGAGCGCCCGCCCGGCCCGCCGCATCGCGGTCAGCGCGATCGGGTGCCCCTGGGCCGCGTCGTCAGCCAGGTCCTTGGCCGTGACCTGCGGCTGGCCCGGCCGCCAGCCCTCGGCCTGTGCCCAGGCCGCCAGCGCCGGGCCGCGGGCGATCGCCTCCACGCAGCCCTGCCCCCCGCACACGCACGGCGGCCCATCCGGGTCGACCACCACGTGGCCGATGTGACCGGCGTTGCCGGTCGAGCCGTTGATGAGCCGGCCGTCCAGCACCAGCCCGCCACCGACCCCGGTCGACACCACGATCCCGAGCATGGTGGTGCGCCCCCGGCCCGCTCCCCGCCAGTGCTCCCCCGCCGCCAGGCAGATCGCGTCGTTGTGCAGCCGCACCGGCAGCCCCGCGAACCGCTCGCTGAGCCGGTCCCGCAGCGGGAACGCCCGCCAGGCGGGGATGTTCAGCGGGGAGACCCGGCCGGCCGGCCACTCCATCGGGCCGCCGCAGCCGCAGCCGACCCCGGCCAGCCCGGCGGCGTCCACATGCGCCTCCGCGAGCACCCTGGTGACCAGCGCGTCCAGGGTGCGCCACAGCTGCTCGGCGTCCAGTTCGCGCGGGGTGGCCGTCTGCGACCAGGAGATCACCCGCCCGCCGGGCTCGA
>DATKRG010000073.1:0-1144 GCA_035532275.1 Streptosporangiaceae bacterium
GAGGTGACCACCTCGATCGGCTTGATGGCCTTGATGTTGCCTTTCAGGCTCGGCCAGTCGGTCAGCCGCGCGGCCTGGCCGGGCAGGTTCCGGTAGTAGTTGACCAGCCCGACCACAGCGGTTGATGCGGCGGTCGTGCCGGCTGAGGCGACCAGGGTGTCACCCGGGTACATGGGCACCCCGACCTCGCGGGGGATCATGTGCAGCTGCGGCTGCTCGGGCGGCTGGAAGGTCAGCCCGGTCACGTTGTCGTGCAGCTTCGGGCTGGTGATCCGCAGCCTGCCCGCGGCACCGGGTGTGCCGAAGATGATGGCCTCGAGCCGCGCCTGGTCGGTCTGGGCGAACGACCGGATCTGCAGGCTGTCACCCGTGAGGGCGGCCAGGGCTGCGAACGCGGGGTTGACGCCGGTCGCGCCCTGCAGGCCGACCGTGTCTACAGCGATACCCATGTCAGGTCAGCTCCGCTCAGCCCTTGAAGGCGGCGTTCATGCCGCGCTGGAACGCGGCGGAACGCTGGATGTTGGCCTCGACGTCGCCGCGTGGCGGCAGCGAGCCGCGGACCTGGCCGATCGCGGTCAGCACCTGGCCGATCTTCGCCTGGTACTTGTCGCCGCCCTTCGCCGCGCCCTGCGCAAGCCGGCCCTGGCTGGCCTGCGCTGCGGCCTGCCACGACTCCTTGGTCACCGCGGCGACGTTCCGCGCGTACTTGGGGGCGCTGGCGATGGTGTTCGCCTGCCAGCGGTCCACCGCGGCGGCGGCGTCCAGGCCGGGCGCACGGTCCACGCGGCCGATGCCGGCCGCCCACTTCGCCCCGGCACCGCCGAAGCCTGTCTTCCACGCAGCCGCAGCCTCCTGCGGGCTGGGCAATGCCTTGGCCATGATCGTTCCCCTTGCTGGTCTATGGGTCTGACGTGCCCACTCTAACAGCTGTTAGGAATGGGAACTAACAGCCATACGGGGGGGGTACGGTGAACACCATGCCCCCCATGGAGCTGCCCTGCACCAGATGCGGCAAGCCGACGCCGCGCAAGCACAAGCAGACCGGTAAACGGCTCTGCCTGGAGTGCGCACTCAGCAACGCGGCCCAGGCGGCCCGTGAGATGGCAGCCCAGTCCGGTCCGGCCTGGGACAAGTGGGCCGCGGT
>DATKRG010000074.1:0-1567 GCA_035532275.1 Streptosporangiaceae bacterium
CCCGGCGGCGGCCTTTTGAAGGGCGGTCCCGGCTCGACGGGGGTCACTCCCGGCGAGGACGTGTTCATCCGCGGCAACGACGACGCCAACTGGATGAACCACTACAACACCACCACTACCGGAACCTGGAGTGGGTACGTGCAGCTGGGCGGCCTCACCAATGCCGACCCGACCGCTGTCACGACCACCATCGGCAAGGATGCCTTCATTCGCGGGAATGACAACCAGATGTGGCAGGACCACTGGAACGGAAGCGCCTGGAGCGGGTGGGCTCCGCGTGGTGGCATCCTCGGGTCGGGCCCGAGTGCCGACTATCAGAACGGAACCACCACGATCAACGTCTTCGTCCGGGGCGGCGACGGAGCGCTCTATTACGAGACTTCCACCGACAACGGCGTCTCGTTCACAGGCTTTCAGGGACTCGGCGGCGTGCTCATCGGGGACCCCGGCGCCACGTCATGGGCGGCCGGCCGCGTTGACGTCTTCATCCGCGGCCAGGACAACCAGCTCTGGCACCGGTACTGGTCGGCTGGGACCTGGAGCGGCTGGGAGCCACTCGGCGGCATCCTGACGTCGGGTCCGAGCGTGACGTCTTGCGCCGCTGGCCACCTGGACATCGTGGTCCAGGGCCAGGGCGGCGGCTACTACCAGAAAGGCTGGACCGGAACTGGATGGACCGGCTGGGCGGCAGTGGCCGGCAGCTGGACCGGACCCCCGAGCGTCACCTGCCGCCCGGGTGGCGGCGGCCTGGTCGACGTGTTCGGTCGCGGCCTGGATGGTGCTCTGTGGACGGTGGCCGAGCCGGCACATTAATCACCTGAGTACGTAACCCACCTGTCGGGCTCGCGATGTCGCGAGCCCGACTCATTTCTGCCCACCGAAGCGTCCGCTAACGGGTTGACGGTCCCCTGACGGGGCGTGTACAGTGCGACCCCCGGCGTTTCCGCCTATGTCGAAACAACGATCGCGGCACTACGTGCTCGCTCTTATGGCTGCAGCCCTGGTCTCCGGCATCGTGCCGGTGAGCGCCGGCGCATCCTCTTCTGCCTCGCCAGGCCCTGATCCGACGCATCCGCGGATCATGCAGCAGGCGGCGGCCCAGGTCGCGACCGCTCCGGTTGGGGCGCCTCTTGCGATCGGGGGCGGGGGCATCATCACCGGGGCTTTCGGGCCCTCGCGAGAGGTCTTCGGCTTCGGGCTGGCCAGCAGCCTCGCCGACCCCACGTACGGCTACCCGACCTGGGACTTCTCGCTTTTGACCACGGTCGCCTTCTTCGGCCTCCACGTCCAGGATGACGGCACCTTCGCCGCCGATTCGGGCTTGACGGTTTGGAACTCGAGCCAGCTCACGGGCCTGGTCACCACCGCCCACGGGCACGGGACGAAGGTGGTCCTGACCATCATCCTCCAGGACTTCAGCGCCGGCACTCCGCACATGTGCGCCGGTCTGAGCCACGGCTCGACCACGATCGCCAGCACCGTTGCCGAGGTCAAGGCCAAAGGCGTCGACGGGGTGAACGTGGACTACGAAGGGCTCAACGGCAGCTGCGGAACGGCCGACTCATCG
>DATKRG010000075.1:0-1749 GCA_035532275.1 Streptosporangiaceae bacterium
CTATCTGGCCCACCCCGCGGCCGCGTCGCTGTCGGCCAGCTGCACCGCCCACCGCCCGGTCCGGATGCGGGCCGTGGACATCGCGATCGGGGCCGTCCTGGACGCGGGATTCGAGGGCGCCGAGGCGGCCCTGGTCTACCGTGCGCTCAGCGACTTCGCACTCGCCTGGGCCCGCAGCGCCCTGGAGGAGCGCGCGCAGCGGGGCGACCGGGCGCAGCATGGCGGCCAGCACGCGTGGCCGCGTGCCTACCTGGCCGTGGAGCAGGCCGACCACCCGCACATCTGGCGGGTCAGGCAGGAACTGCCGGGGGTGGGCGACAACGCCATTTTCGAGACCATCCTGTCGCTGGTTATCGGCGGCCTGGTCGGGCGCGCACCCCGGCCGTGCGGGTGCCACGGCGGACAGTGATGCCCGGGCCGTCTGCCAGCCGGCCCGGGCATCGGGCCCGCCCGGTCAGTGGTGGCGCAGCCAGACGCCGAAATGCTGGCCCTTGCGCCAGGGGTAGGACGGGCTCATGATCACGGTGCCGGCGGCGGTGCCGGTGGCCGTGTCGACCAGCCGCTGGGTGGCCCACGGGCCGCGGAGCCAGCCGCGGACGCCGCTGCCGCTGGTCACCCTGCTCCGCTGGAACGACCACAGACGCAGATCACGGCCGGGACGGCTGACCTTGGTGTTGTCGACCGAGACCGCCAGCACCGCGTGCCGGTAGACCACGTCCCTGGCGGTGGTCACCGCCACCGTCTGCGCCCGGCCGGTCGAGACATCGGCCACGGTGAAGTAGTCGCGGCTGCGTTTCTGGTCGCGGTAGACGCTGATTCTCAGGACGTCGCCGACCCGGGGCGACAGGCGGAACGCCCCGTTGCGGAAATGATGATCGAGATAGCCGACACTGCTGGCTCCGCCGCCGCAGACGATGGCGATCGATGCCAGGTATCCGCTGCCGCCGGCCAGCCCGGCAGAGGCGAGCGTGTTGTTGCCGGGATCGGCTGGGCACGGCGGCACCGTGACATAGGTCTGGACAAAGCGGAAACGCCAGCTGCCGCCGGTGACATAACCGGCGCTCCGCGTGGTGTAGATGGCGGGGATGCCCGGGTGAGAGGCCGTGGTGGCGGCGCCGGCCAGGCTGCCGGCCGGCAGCACCAGTGCGATGGCCGCGGTTCCGGCCGCGGCGGCCGTCACGGCCAGACCCGTGATACGCCTGTGCATCATCAGACCCTTCTTCCCCCGGTCACCCGGACCGGCTGCGGTCTTGTGCTGGCGTCGCGCCCATCAGGAGTAACGATGGCCCCGCCATCCCCAAGGGTCTGGCCCGGCCGGCGCCGGCGGTCAGGGACATTGGCCGTCCCGCCCAGGGCCCTACGTCCTGCGCGGACGGGCTGGGCTCGCTCGCAGGTGTGCGTCGCGTGCTGGCCATATGCGGATCGCTCAGAAAGGCGTCACCAGCAGTATTGCCGGGATCGGGACGCGGTGGAAGCAGCTCGCCGCGGCTGCGCGGTCAGGGCTCGCGGATCACGTCCGCCGGGTCCTTGTCGGTGCGCAGTCCCTGAAAGGAGGGGGCACGCAGGCGGCCGGCCCGGGTCCACCCGGTGAAGGTCACCTCGATGACGAGCGCCGGGTCCACCCAGACGGCGGGCCTGGCGTGCTCGGGCGGCACCGGGGTGGCGAACGGCGAGGTGTCCCGGCGCAGCGGCGCCAGCCTCTCCCTGAGCATCCGCAGTGCCTGCTGGCTGAACCCGGTCCCGACATGC
>DATKRG010000076.1:0-1373 GCA_035532275.1 Streptosporangiaceae bacterium
GTATCCACTGCCACATCGACGAGCTGTTCGCTCAGGACCGGCCGCTGCCGGAGATCTTGGAGGAGGTGGCCCGGCTCGGCGCGCAGCTGCTGATGCAGGCCGCTTTGGAGGCCGAGGTCACCGAGTTCCTGGGCCGGGGCCGCTACGCCCGCGCCGCGCTTACCGAAGACGCCCGGCCGGGTTCGCGTAACGGGTACCGGGAGGTAACCGTCAAGACCACGGCCGGACCGGTCGGGCTGTCGCGGCCGAAGCTGCGCGGTACCACCGGGGCGTTCGCCTCCCGGCTGTTCGGCGCGCACGTCACCAAGACGAACGCGCTGGAGAGCCTCGTGATCGCCTCCTTCATCCGCGGCCTTTCGGTCCGGGACGCCGGGGCCACCTTGGCCGACGCGCTCGGCGACCAGGCCGCGATCTCCAAGTCGACGGTCTCCACCGTGTGCCAGGCAATCAAGGACGAATACGAGGCGTGGGCCCGCCGGCGCCTGGACGGCATCACCCTGGACTACCTGTTCCTGGATGCCAGCTTCTTCCGGATGCACCCTGGCTCCCCGGCCGAGCCGGTGCTGGCCGCCTGGGGCATCACCACCGACGGCAAGCCCGCCTTCATCGGCCTGGCCCCCGGCACCGGGGAGTCCGCCGACGCCTGGCACGCGTTCCTGCAAGACCTCAAAGACCGGGGCCTGGCCTCCCCGCTGCTGATCATTTCCGACGGGGCGCCCGGGCTGATCGCCGCGATCGAGCAGGCCTACCCCCAGGCCCTGCGTCAACGATGCCTCATCCACCGGGCCCGGAACATCCTGGCCAAGGTCCCAGCAGGGATGCAAGCCGAGGTCAAGGACGCCTACTGGAAGATCTTCGGCACCGAGGATCTCAAGACCCCGCCCGGCCCGAAGCTGGCAGAGATCATCGATGCCCGCATCAGCGAGACGGCCGCCCGCTACTCCGCCACCTACCCCTCGGCGATGAAGTGCCTGACCACCGACCGCGAGGGCCTGACCGCTTACCTGCGGTTCCCCGCCGGGCACCACCACCGGATCCGGCACTCCAACTTCATAGAGCGCACCTTCGGCGAGACCCGCCGCCGCACCAAGGTCATCGGCCGGCTCCCCGGCGAGACCAGCTGCCTCACCCTGGTCTGGGCCGTCCTGGACCGGGCGTCCCGCGGCTGGCGCGGCGTGAACATGACCTCAGACGGGCTGCGGCTCCTGCAGGACCTGCGCCGCTCGCTGCTCGAACCACCCCGCCAGCTCCGGCCACCCACCGTCACCACCAGCCAGCCCGCCGACGACCGCGGAACTGTCAGTACCGTCGCCTAACCTGACCATGAAGCCGGAACCACGCCCGCCGATTTACACCGGATTCCGGACGCCACC
>DATKRG010000077.1:0-19555 GCA_035532275.1 Streptosporangiaceae bacterium
GTTGCCTCGAGCACCTGCCCCCAGGTCCAGCCGCTGGCTCGTATTTTCCGCTGCAGGGCGTTCCCGAGCCAGGTCATGATCTCATCCCAGGCCGAGTCATCACCTGCCACCGCCAGGAATGCCGCCGTGCAGGCCAGCGCGACGGCCGCCAATAGGCGGCTGCGGGCACGGCGGGCCAGCATCAACAGCGCGACGGCGATGACCAGCAGGGCGGACGTGCCACTGGCCCACTGGCCGCCCAGCCACAGCCAGGCAGGGAAAGAGACCCGCTGCATCACCAGCAAGGGCACGACGGTGACCCCCACGGTCAGCACCAAGCCAGTGACCAGGTAACCCCAGCCAGGCCCCGGTGCCGGCACTGCCCTACCGGCGGGGGTCGGCGGTGATCGAACTCCGGCAGATCACCCTGCCGCGCTCAGCGATCAGCGGTGATCGAACTCCGGCAGATCACCCTGCCGCGCTCAGCGATCACCGGTGCGGTGCTGGAGTTCCGGCGGGCGGCCGAGGCCACCGGGGTGACCTCGCTGAGCCTGGCACGCCAGCGGCTGGCCGGTGAGTACGCGCAGATGCTGGACCGGGTGGAGGTGGCGGTCGCCGAGCAGCCGCTGCCGCGGCTGCAGACCGTTGGCTCCAGTGAGCAGGCATTGCCGTTCCTCTATGACATCGGCTGGGGGCCACGCGAGTCGTTTTCGCCGCGCCGGCTGCGCCGCGCTGGCCCTGCCGGGCTCCCGGTCCGGCTGCGTCCGGGGGCGGGCGAGCAGCTGGTGCGGCTGGCCCCGCTGATCCGCCCGCTGCTCGAGCTGCACTGGACCCGGATGGTCGCCACGATCAACCGCGTCGCCACCGAAGAGCAGGATCTGCACCGTCACCTGTTCGGGCGTGACCGGCTGGCCCCGCCTAAGGCGCTGCGCGAGGGCCTTGCCAGCCTGCAAGCTGGGCGCTGCTTCTACTGCCGCAAACCGTTCCACAAGACACCGCAGGCCGACCACTTCATCCCGCGGGTCCGCTGCGGCATCGACGCCGTGGAGAACCTCGTGCTGGCCGACAGCTCGTGCAACAACGACAAACGCGACCTGCTGCCAGCGCCCCGGCTGGTCGACGCCTGGGTTGACCGCAACCGCGAACACGAAGACGCCCTGGCCCAGCTCGCCAGCGTCTGTGGCTGGGACTCCGACCCCGAGGGCACCCTGGCGGTCGCCCGCTCGATCTACCGTCACCTGCCAGAGGGGCTTGCACCGTTCTGGCGCGGCACCGGGCATGTGGACATAACTCACGCCCGTCCCAGCATTGTCATAGAGATCATCTGAACAGCTCGCTGCCAGAACCGGGGCCACCCAGAGTGCTCCGCCAGTCATCCAGCCGCATGCAGATCGGTCATGCGCGTGCGGCATCGCCGGACGCGAACCTGCCAAGATCGGCGCCAGGACGGCGGGTGCGGTGCAGGCATCCAGACTCCTCCCTGGCGACCAGCACAGCATCCGGATCAACCAGCAGTGGCGGATCTGCTTCCGGTGGACTGACGCCGGGCCCGAGGACGTGGAGATCACCGACTACCACTAGGAGAGGAGGGACCATGACAGCGGACACGATCATGGGACCTGTGCATCCGGGGGAGATCCTGCTGGAGGAGTTCCTCAAGCCGCTGGCGGTCAGCCAGTACCAGCTAGCCAAGGAAATCGGGGTCCCGGCTCGGCGGGTCAACGAGATCGTGCACGGCCAGCGGCGCATCAGCGCGGACACAGCGCTGCGCCTGGCCCGTTTCTTCGGCACCTCGGAACGGTTCTGGATCAACCTGCAGTCCCGCTACGACCTGGAGATAGAAAAGGACCGCCTCGGCGATGCACTGGATGGCATCCGCCCGCTTACCGCTGCCAGCTGACCGCCCAGGGAAGATCAAACTGAGTGGCAGATTGAGTGGCAAACGGTGCTTGCGAGGGCCGGTCCAGGGCTAGCGGGCGCTGGTCTGTGCTCGTGTTTCGCCTGGTCAAGTCCCCTACCAGCGGTAAAGGAACCGTGTAGCGATCTATGGTAAGGAGAAGGTCTACGGTTCGATTCCGTAAGGGGGCTCCAGGTTATGAGAACTTTTCGAATATAGAACCGGGCACCCCACCTCTGCGGGTGGCATTTTGAGTGGCACATGCCATGAAGAAGGTGCCTGTGACCAGGCATCTTACGGCCGGGCGAGGCGCGTAGAGCGTTTCCGCCTTGGGGAAGAGGTCCCTGGCTGACTCTGGCATCAGACCAGCCATCCCGCAGAACTGGGCCTACGCGGGGTCACGAGAGCCGTTCGCTCCGAGCCAGCAGGCGATAACAGAACGCCGAGTCTGTACACCAGCCCGCCGTGTGCCTGCGGGCCTCCGGTGCCGCGCAGATCGATCACTCGCGTGCATGGCAGCATGGAATGGACAGCAGAGGCTTCGGTTGAAGGGCCCGGATTCAGGGGCTTCGCGGGATGCCCGGCTAACCATCTATCGTTACTCGCCCAATGGCAGTGAAGCGACCTTGTTCCAGGCACATGGGCCGACGGGCCTCGTCGGAGACATGCGGAAGTACCGGATAGCGACCATAATTGAGGCAACGCCCCGGTCTAAGAGCGTTGCAAGAAGGGTATAAGCCCACCTAGCCCCGCCGCGGTGGCCATGTGCGCCACGCGTTTCGCGGCGGCCTCCCGGGAGAGGGCCGGGTCGAGTTCAAGATTGCGCGCCAGAACCGCCACGAGTGTCCTGTCGAGATCTTGCAGCATCGCTGTCCCTCCGCGGAATGGCCCAAGTCTATGTCGTAGGGCCATGAATGAAGGGGCATGCGCCGTCAGCGCCATTCCCACGGCCGTTTCAAGATCATGGGGTGAGGCCGAGGATGGCGAATGGCCTGTCCATGGACCGGCTGGCCCACCGGGTGGCTTCGGTGACATCGGTGCGCCCGAACAGGCGCAGGGCGCAGATCGCCAGGTTACGCAGAGCAGCCATGATTCTCGGCCCGGACCGGGTCCTGATCTGCGATTTGTCTTCTTGGTACAGAGTGTCGCGCAGCCAGTGAAGTGACTCAATTGCCCATTGCTCGCGCACGTGCCAGGCCAGGCCGGCGGCGCTGACCTGTTCAGGGGCGGGGCTAGCGACGCCGAGCGCGGCTGCCGCCGAGACCGGGTTGCCGTGCAGGTCAGTGACGTACCGCTCGATGAGCATGACTTGCTTGACGTGCGGGAACGGCAGATCTTCCGGTGCGGGCAGCACCTGGATGGTGCGGGTGGTGATCCGCCCATGGCCGCGGTCGGTGGCCGAGTGCGCGACCGGTACCTCATGCCAGGGCAGCGCGTCTATCGCATCGAACAGAGCTTTGCGGTTCTCTTTCACTGGCAAGACGAACTCCCCGCCGCCCTCGCGAATGAACCCGGCGGTCGCCTTGACCGTGTGGAGGGCATCGGCGCTGACCAGCTTGCCGTGCAGGCCGGTCTGGCCGGGCACCTCCTTGGCCATCGGCACTTCGTTCGTCTTGACCCCGGCCTCGGCCTGGGCGGCGATGACCGAGGTCTGCGCGGTGCGGCCGGCGAGCGCGGCCAGCAGATGCCGCTGGTTGCCGTCAGCGTCCTTGGCGCCCCGCACCGTCTTGCCATCCAGCCGGACCGGTATTAACCCTGCGGGATCGCCCTGGCCTGCGGCTTCATCCTGGGCGGCCGGTTCGCTGGCCAGGCTGCCCATCAGCCAGCTGCCCACGGTGGCGTCGAAGACTTCAGCGTCGGCATCGGTGATCACCCGCCAGATCGTCGCCTTCGACGGCGGCGGCGCCGGGATAGCGCCCGCCCGCAGGTACAACTCCGCCAGCACCGGGGGCGGAACGTCCTTGACCCAGCCGGCGATCGCCGTATAGCCCTTCATCCCCACCACCGCCGCCGCAGCCAGCGCCAGCACCGCCGCGACCGGATGATCCCTGCCCTGATCAGACCGGCCATCTGATACCGACCCGAACAATTTCAGCAGGTCATCGCAGACCTCGGTGACCGTGGCCGCCGCTACAGGCGCAACCGGCTCGCGATCAGCAACAGCAATGGCAGACTGAACCACGGCGAAGCTCCGGTGGTGTGCGAGGAATCTGTGAGAAGACCCCCCGTCCTACCGGAGCTTCGCCGTGCCCCGCCGCCGGCACGCCGCACCGCGACCCGATCGCGACATCCCGCCACAAGTCAGTCAGCCACCCGCCGCCGCGCCATTAATGATCTTGAAACGGCCGTGGCGCCATTCCGGAGGATGCGCGGGTTCGCGGCGGACTCTGACGCGGGCACGCAACTCGAGCAGGAGGACGTTGAACGGCAACCGGCGGACGGGCCCGGGCAGCAGCCGGTTGGCGGCGGCGACAGCCCGCATCAGTGAGCCGAACCGCGGCTCGTCACGTTCGGTCCAGCGCAGTCTCATCAGATCTCGGAAGGGCGCGGGCAGCAGGCCGGTGGTGAGGAACCGGTTGAGCGGGGCCAGCGGCGAGCCTAGCGACGCGGGAAGATACCGCAGCCTGATCAGGCCATCCAGGTAGGCGCGGACCGGCGGATCGATCCGCAGATCGGCCTGGGCGGTCTGCCAATGGCGATCGAAGTCGGCCCGGTCCGCAGGCCACATCTGCTCTGGCACCTGCAGCGTGGTCGCGAACCGCCTGGCGTGGTGGTAGATGGCGTCGGCGCCGCGGATCGCCGCGCACCCCGTCAGGTTATGGTGATGCCGCCATCCACGGCGATTGTCTGGCCGGTGATGTAGCTGGCCGCGTCGCTCGCGAGAAATACCAGGGCCGCCGCCAGTTCTGATCCTTCGCCCCACCGCTTCATCACGACCCGGTGCGCCTGCTGGCTGACGTATTCCTCGTCGTACTGCTCGGTCATCTCGGAGCGGAAGAACCCGGGCGCGATCGCGTTGACCCTGATCCCCTTGCGGCCGGTCCACTGCTGCGCGAGGTCCCGGGTCAGCCCGAGCAGGCCAGCCTTGCTGGCGCTGTAGGCGGCCTGCGGGAGGCCGGCGGTCGTGATCCCGAGCACGCTGCTGATATTGACGATCGCGGAACCTGGGCGCATGACGCGCCCGCATTCCTGCGCCATCCAGTAGCAGCCATTGAGGTTGACGTCGATCACGCGCCGGAAATCGTCGGGCTTTTCCCGCGTGGCCGGTACGGCGGTGCCAATACCAGCGTTGTTGACGAGGATGTCGACACGGCCGAAGGTATCGGCCGCCGCCTGGACCAGGCGGTGGCAGTCAGCGGGATCCGACACGTCGGCGCCGACGGCCAGAGCTCTCCGGCCGGTGGCCTCGACGAGGGCTTTCGTGGCCTCCAGCCGGTCAACCCGGCGAGCCGCCAGCACAAGGTCGGCGCCCGCCTCGGCGAGCGCGGTGGCGAAGGCGACGCCCAGTCCGGACGAGGCGCCGGTGACGATGGCCACCCGGTCGTCCAGGCGGAACTGATCGAGAATCGGCATTGGGTCAGTATGACTTAGGCAGGCCGAGGACGTGCTGGCCGATCTGGTTCAGCACCATCTCGTTATTGATGGGGGCGAACCGCATCAGCCGGGTGGTCCGCCAGAGCGGGATGAGATCGTACTCATCGGTGATGCCGTTGCCGCCATGGATCTGGATGGCGTGGTCCGCCGCGCGATTCGCGGCCTCGCTGGCCAGCCATTTCGCGGCGTTGGCCAGCCCGGCCCCTCGCTTGTCGCCTCGCTCGACGGCGGCGATCGCCTCGCGGTTGAGCGCCCGGGCCGCGGTGAGCTCGGCCCAGCTGGCCGCCAGCGGATGCTGCACGGCCTGATAGCCGCCGATCGGGGCGCCGAAGGGCGCGCGCGCCCGGGCGTAGGCGGCGGCTCGCGCGACGCAGTGAAATCCGACGCCGTAGGCGAACGCCGCGATCAGCACCCGCTCGGTGTTCAGCGACTCGAACAGGGCCGCGGCGCCGTCCGCCTCCGCGCCGACCAGGTTCTCAGCTGGCACCCGCACGTTGTCGAAGATGACGTCGTACTGCCGCTCGGGGGTCCCCGCGTCGGCCGTGAGCACCTCGGTCGTGATGCCGGGTGAGCGCAGATCCACCATCAATATGGTGATCGGCCGCCTGCCGTCGGGTCGCGGGTCGCCGCCCGCGCAGACCAGGAACAGGTCGTCCGCGTCGCCGGCGGAGGAGATCCAGCGCTTGCGCCCGGAGACAACGAAGCCGGCGCCGGAGCGCGCCGCGGTGGTCCGCATCGCGAAGGAGTTGGTGCCGGCGTCGGGCTCGGTGATCGCGAACGCCAGGCGCCGATCGCCGGCGACGATCGGCGGAATCAGCCGGGCCGCCGTCTCGGGTCCCAGATCACGGGCCATGACCGGCAGGCACAGCTCGGTCATGATGAAGGAGAGCAGCGGCATGCCGGCCGTCGCCAGTTCCTCCGCGACGGCGGTCACTGCCGCCAGCGAGCTGCCGCCGCCGCCCAGCTGCTCGGGCACCCCGGCGCCGACGTAACCGCCCCGGCACAGGTCGCGCCAGAGCGCCTCCGGCTCCCGGCCGCCGCGGTAGCACTGCAGGAAATAGCCGCGCCCGTACTTCCCGATCAGGGAGCGGACGGCCTCGCGTAGGAGCTGGTCCGATTCAGACCAGGGGGCCAGATCGGCGCTCATCGGCACTCAGCCGACCCGCCGTGCCTGGTCCGCCCAGTGCTTCTCGCGCAGGGCGCGACGGAACAGCTTGCCGACGGCGGTCTTCGGAATCTCATCAACCAGCTCCAGGTGGATGGGCTTCTTGTAGCTGGCCAGGCCGACCTCACGGCAGTGCCGCTGGATCTCCGCCAGGTCCGGGGTGGCGCCCGCGACGGGCGCGACGCAGGCCATCACGGCCTCGCCCCATTTCTCATCGGGGACGCCGATGACCGCGACCTCGCGGACCGCTGGATGGGACGCGATCGCGTCCTCGACCTCGCGGGGATAGACGTTCAGCCCGCCGCTCACGATCATGTCGTTCTTGCGGTCCACGATCGTGATGTAGCCCTCGGCGTCCCGGATCGCCAGATCGCCCATCTTGAACCAGCCGTCCTCATAGGCGAGCGCCGTGGCTTCGGGCTGATTCCAGTAGCGGACCGAGGCGGCGTCGCCGCGGACCCACACCTCGCCCATCGCGCCGGTGGCCACCTCCTGGCCGTCCTCGCCAGCGATCCTGACGTCGAAGAAGGGCACCGCCCGGCCACAGGAGGCCAGCCGGTCGGGGTTGTGCTCAAGCGCCCGGACGTGCTCGTCCGGGTAGAGGATTGTGTTGTAGACGGTGCCGCCCTCGGTCGAGCCGTAGCCCTGCAGGAAGATCGGCCCGAAGACCGCCATCGCCTTGCGGAGCACACTCGGGGAGATCGGCGCGCCGGAGTAGTAGATCGTCTTCAGGCTGGACAGGTCGGCCGTGGCGGCGCCCGGATGGCTGGCCAGCATGTTGATGATCGCCGGGGCGAGGATCGTGCAGGTGATCCGTTCCCTGGCGACGACGTCGAAGAACAACTCGGGATCGAAGTGCTCCATCATGACCGACCTCGCGCCCTGGTAGAGGGCGGGGGCGGTGAGGATGCCGGACTGATGCGACAGCGGGCCGACGTGCAGCAGCGCGTCGGTGTGGTCGAGCCCGCCCATGATCAGCGCGAGGATGTTCCGGTAGGTGTTGAACCAGTTGCGGTGCAGGTAGACCGCGCCCTTGTAGCGCCCGGTGGTCCCTGAGGTGTGGAAGATGAGGTAGATGTCATCCTCGCTGACCTCGACCGGCTCGATCGCGGGCGACCGGCCGATCAGGTCCTCGTAGGACTCGCCCGCCCCGAGAGTCAGCAGCTCGAAGCCGGCCACTTTGCCCGACGCCCGGATCCGCTCCAGAGTCGCTGTGAACTCGGGTCCGCTGACGACGATCTTGGGCTCAAGATCCTCCAGCGTGACGGTCCACTCGCGCTCGCCGTCGCGGCTGTTGAGCCGCCCCCGGACGGCGCCGATCATCGACACCGCGAGGTCGGTCTCCACCCACTCGTTGCGGTTGTTCATGACCGCGACGACGCGATCGCCTTTGCCGACGCCGCTCGCCTGGAGGCCGCCCGCCAGCCGGGCCGATCGGTCCCAGAACTCGTTATAGCTCAGCGTGCTGCGGGCGTCGACGAGGGCGGGACGGTCGCCGTGACGGATCACGGCCCTGCGCATGAAATCATGGACGAGCATGGGCATGGCCGGTCCCCTTGCCTTTCATCCGGCTGTCGTGAGCGCGACGGCTGACGCCAGCTGTCGCAGCAGGGTGGCGGCCTCGGCCGCCATGGTTGGCACCAGCTGAGCGACCAGCGCGATGTCGCGGATGCCGCTCGCGACTTGTCCGGCCGGCAGGATGCCGGAGTCGACGTCGCCCGCTTCTTCCGCCCGGATCATGGCCGCGTCCTTGTACTCGAGCAGTTCCGCCGCGGCCGCGCCCCCCGCCGTCAGCTCCATGAGCTGGGTGAGGCCCGCGCTCTTGAGACCGCGGGCCGGGCTGTAGACGCCGGGGAAGATGGTGTCGTCTCCCTCGCCCGCCTCGACGATCTGGCGTGCGGTCGCCGGATGCCAGTCCGAGTTGTCCCGCGTGGCGATGAAGCGGGTGCCCATCGCGACGCCCGCGGCGCCGAGGCAGAGCGCGGCGGCCAGCGTCCGGCCGTCGCGGGCGCCGCCGGACAACAGCACCGGGACCGAGACCGCCTCGGTCACATTGGGCACGAGCACGAAGGTGTGCATCGGCACGGCGTGGGTGTGGCCGCCCATCTCATAACCAGAGGCGATCACCACGTCGACGCCGAGCCGCTCGGCCTTGAGGGCCTGGCGAGTCGAGCCGATCTTGTGCATGTGGATGAGCCCGGAGTCCGCGATCATCGGCCGGAATTCGCCGGGGAAGCCGGCGGATGTGGTGAGCACGGTCAGCTGGCGCGCGATCGCGGAATCGGCCCGCCGGGCGTCGATGACCGCCCGGATATAGGCCTGCGACAGCGGCAGGATCTGACCATCCTCGGCCCTGCCGACCGGGACGTTGACCGCGAACGGCTTGCCAGTGAGGGATGCGGTCTCCTCGATGTGCTCGCGCATGACCCGCGCCATCACGGCCGGATCGGCGGACATGCCGGGGATGCTGACCGTACCCAGGCCGCCCGCCTCGCTGACAGCGGCGGCCAGCTTCACGGTCTTGAACGGACCCATGCCGTCCTGGACGATGGGATGCTCGATGCCGATGAGCTCGGTGAACCGGGTGGTCAGGACGCTCATGCCGCGCTCACCTTTCTGGCCGATCATGCCGCTACCAGCACCAGGGCCGAGCCATCTACCAGCGCGCCCGAGGTGACCACCGCGACGTCATGGCGCGGTGCCTGCCGTTCGCCGCACCGTCCCTGGATCTGCAGCACCGCCTCGGCCACCGTGTTCATGCCATGCAGGTATCCCTCGGCGAGCAGGCCGCCATTGGTGTTCACCGGCAGCGATCCGTCGATGGCCGTGGCACCCGACCGGACGAACTCGATCGCCTCGCCCCGGCCGCAGAAGCCAAGACCTTCCAGCCCGAACACGACCGTGCTAGAGAAGCAGTCATAGATCTCGGCGACGTCGACATCCTCCGGCCCGAGCCCTGCCCGGCCGAAGAGCTCGTCCCGCAGCAGCGAGGTGAAGTTGCGGGTGTAGTCGTCGAACAGCAGGTGATCTCCGATGTCGAGCCCGGGCCTCGCACCCGCCCGGTAGGCCGCGGCGGCGACCCGCGCTGGCCGGTGGCGCAGATCGCGCGCGCGGTCCAGGCTGGTGACGACGACGGCGCAGGCGCCGTCCACCTCGCTCGTGCAATCCGCGACCCGGAACGGGTCCACCACCCGGGGGGACGCCAGGTAGGAATCGGCGTCGAGCGGCTTGCGCTGGATCGCGCGCTGATTGCGCTCGGCGTACCAGCGCTGCGCGATCGGGATGGCACCCAGGTCATCAGGCTCGTGGCCGGTCTCGATCAGATAGCGCCGTGCCCACATCGCGATGTACTGCATGTAGGTGTCGTAGCCGATCGGATAGCGGAACTGTCCCGCGCCGCCCTGGAAAGCGGAGCTGCCCACCCGCACCCCGCTCCGGCCGTTGAGCGCGCGGAAGACGACGACATTCTCGGCGTAGCCCTGGCTGACCGCCATGGCCGCGTTGGCGACGACCCACGCGGGTGACTGGCCGCCCTGCTGGAAGTCCATCACGTAGCGGATACCGGGCAGCGCCAGCGAGGTCGCGACCGCCTCGCTCGGGACGGAGTCACCGAGCACCATGAAGCTGCCGACGCCGTCGATGTCGGAGATCGTCAGCCCGGCGTCATCGACTGCGGCCAGGCACGCCTCGGTGGCCAGGTCGAGCACGCTGCGACCTGAGTTCTTGCTGAGCGCGGTGAAGCCGGTCCCGGCGATTGCCGCTTCGCGATACGCCACGAATCAGAGGCTACGCAGCCGTACCTCGCACGTCAACCAGTGGGTTGAGAATCATTGCTTGCGTTGGAAACTGACTTATGAGTAGGGTATTGGCGTGCTGATCGAGCGGGAGTGGCGGGTGACGATGGCCGACGTGGACGCGGCCGGGATCTTGTACTACGCGAGCCCGCTTCGCTGGGCGGAGATGCTGCTCGGCGACTGGCTTGAGCGATCCGGGCACAGCCTGAGCTCGATGTTCGCCGCCGGCGGGGCGACCCCGGCCGCGGGGGTGACGATCCGCTATCTGGTCCCGCTGAGCCTTGACGATCACTGCTCGCTCCGCCTGTCAGCCGGGCGGATCGGCAAGACGTCATTCACGGTCCGCTGCGCCGTCTGGGGCGCCCGGGACGGCTGGGGCGACGAGCGGCTGGCCGTCGAGGTCGAGTCGACGCACACCTACGTCAGCCTCGCGCGGCGGCCCGGCGGCGGCGCGGAACTAGCGAAGCAGCCGCTGCCGGCCTGGCTGAGGCAGGCGCTCGACAGCGACCCCGACGCGATCGCCGACGGGGCGGAAGGTGCCGACCTGGGAGGCGATGAGTGAGCACGCCGCAGACCTCGGTGATCGCGGACCGGCTCGACGTCGATGGTTCGCCGGCCCTCGGGCTGGTGACGCTGAACCGGCCAGCTGAGATGAACCCCCTGGACTGGGAGACCGTGCGCGAGCTCGGCCGGGTCCTGGACGATCTGGCGTCCGATCCCGTGATCCGGGTGATCGCCATCACCGGCGCGGGCCGGGCGTTCAGTGCTGGCGGGGATATGAAGAAGTACCAGACCCTGCAGCGCGATGCTGACCAGTTCCCGCGGTTCCTCTCCGACATCCACGAGGTCTTCGGGCGGATATCGCAGTACCCGAAGCCAGTCGTGGCGCTCGTCAACGGCATCGCGGTAGCCGGTGGCATCGAGCTGGTGCTGTTCTGCGACTTCGCGTTCATGGCCGAATCCGCCAGGATCGGCGACGCGCACCTGCCCTTCGGGCAGATGGGCGGCGGCGGGGTGCTGACGATGCTGCCGCGGGTAGTCGGGCCGTCCCGGGCCAGGGAACTGATCGTGACCGGCCGCCTGCTGAAGGCCGACGAGGCCCTGGCCTGGGGGCTGGTATCGCGGGTCGTCGCCGACGGCGGGCTGGTCGCGGCCGCCATCGAGCTGACGCGGGAGGTGGCGAAGAAATCACCGCTCGCGCTCGGCAACGCGAAGCGGACGCTGAACGCGGCCTTTTTCGCCGGCACCGATGTGGACGCTGGCCTGCGGATTGAGCGCGAGGTGACGGCCCGCTACTGCCTGACGAGCTCGGACGCGCCGGAAGGACTCGATGCCTTCGCCGCCAAGCGGACTCCGAGGTGGGCCGGACGATGACAGTGACCCGACCGGAGCCGGCCCCGCCAGTCCCCGACGCCGATTCCCGCTTCTACTGGGAGGGCCTGGCCGGCGAGCGGCTGCTGATCCAGGAGTGCGCCCGATGCGGCCGGAGGCGTTTCCCGCCCATGCCGTCGTGCCCGTACTGCGCCGCGACCGGAAGCGTCATCGGGGAGGCGGAGGCCGGAACCGTATACTCCTGGATCACGGTTCGGCGGGCCTTTCAGGCGGTGTTCGAAGCCGAGGTGCCCTACACGATCGCCACCGTGGACCTTGACGGCGGCGGCCGCGTCGTCGGCAGGCTGGAGCCGGGGGACGCGGCCAGCCCTGGATTGCGCGTCCGACCGCGCTTCGTCCATCACGGGGGCTGGACGGAGCTTCGCTTTCATCCGGAGTGACAACTGTGACCTCTCAGGTACCCGCGGCGGCTGACACCGTGAGCCGCGCGGACCGGCGTCGGGCGAAGCGGATCGAGGACATCCTGCGGATCGCCACCAGCCTGCTCGCGGAGCGCGGGTACGCCGCCACCAACCTCGACGAGGTCGCGGAGGTCCTCGACCTCTCCAAAGCCTCCCTGTACCACTATTTCCCTAGCAAAGAGCACTTGATCTTGGCGTGTCTGGACCGCATCGGCGACGCCACCAACCGCCAGCTAGCGGCCGTCGCCGCCAGCGCCGCGCCACCCCGCGACCGCCTGCACGCCGCGATCCGCGGCCAGGTGCTGGTTCTGACCAGGGACGAGCCCGCCGGCGCGGCGATCTTCATCCACGACCTGGGGCTGCCCGAGGCCGCCCGGAGCCGGCTGCGGGAACTTGTCGAGCGGCACGACCAGCTCTTCCGGTCGATCATCGAGGAGGGGATACGCGCCGGGGAACTGCGCGTCCCCGACCCGGCGGTGGCACGGATGCTGATGCACGGCGCGATCAACTTCATCCCGTCCTGGTACCACCGCAGCGCCCGGATGTCGCCCGAGCGACTGGCCGACGTCGTCGCCGACGAACTGCTGAGGCTGTTCGAGGCGGGCCCGGCGTGAGGCTCGGCCTGTATCTGTTCGGCGACGGCATGCGGCTGGGCCAGATCGGCGAACTGGCTGCGGCCGCCGAGGCCGCCGGATTCGAATCTTTGTGGACCGGCGAGTACTGGCACAGCGGCTTTCAGACGGCCGCGGCCGTCGCCCGCGCGACCACGGATGTCCGGATCGGCACCGGCGTCGTCCAGGCCTTTCCGCGCACGCCGCTGACGACCGCGATCGAGGCCATGGACGTTGACGACGTCGCCGGTGGCCGCCTGGTCCTCGGTCTCGGATCCCAGGTCCGGCGGTACAACGAAGTGCTTCACGGCATTGAATATGGAAAGCCTGTACGACGCATGCGCGAGTACGTCCAGGCACTCAGGACGCTGTGGGGGCTGGCCGAGGGCGCCTCTCCGGCGATGCCGCCGGGGGAGTACTACGGTTTCGACCTCACCGGGTTCACCCGCCCGGTGCCCGCGGTGCGCCGGGAGATCCCGATCTACCTGTCCGCCGTCCGCCCCGCTATGACCAGGCTGGCCGGCGAATGCGCCGACGGGCTGGTCGGCCACCCCCTGTCATCGGAAATGGACCTCGACTCCTACGCGGAATGGCTCTCCGAGGGCGCGGCGAGAGCCGGCCGGGACCTGTCCGAGATCGAGCACGTGCAGTTCGTGATCTGCTCGGTAGCCGCCGACGAGGCACGGGCCCGGCGGGAGGCCGCGGGCCAGATCGCGCTGTACGCGGCCACCCAGACCTACGCCTACCGGCTTGAGCAGCTCGGATTCGCCGCCGAACGTGCGGCTATCCGTTCCGCCTATCAGGCGCGCGACCTGGATTCGATGACCAGGGCCGTCACCGACCCGGTGATCGACGCCTTCGCGATCGCCGGCACGCCCGGTCAGGTCCGCGCCGCCCTGCCAGGCCGCGCCCGGTCGTCCAACACCGTGGTTCTGGCGCCCCCCACCTACGGCCTGCCCGCTGACCGGGTCACCGAGCAGACCCGTGACCTGATCGCCCTCTTCGGCCGGCGCTGAGGTGGCCCGCTACGATTCTGGCGTCCGGCGGCCCCGCCGACCGGCGATCATGAGGGGGGACTCTGCCATGCCAGGAGCCGACACACCGGGAAGCCTTCGGGGCCGGGTAGCCGGGAAGGTCTGCGTCGTCACCGGCGCCGGCTCCGGTATCGGGCGGGCGATCGCCATCCGGCTCGCGGAGGAGGGCGGCATGGTCTTGTGCGCCGACCTGTCCGCCAATGACGCCGCCGCCACCGCCGGGCAGATCGCGGCCGACGGCGGGGAAGCCCTGGACTGGGTGGTAGACGTCTCCGACCCCGCCGCCGTCAACGCTATGGTCGCCGCGGCCGCGGACCGATGGGGTGGCGTCGATGTCCTGGTGAACAAAGGTCGCGATCGAGGACGCCAAGCAGATCTTCGGCGCCGGGCAGGCCCGCAACCGCCTCGCCACTGCGGTGCACCGCACCCTGCCCTTCACCCTGGCCTGCCAGAGCCTGGCCGTCCTGTGGTACGCCACCGCCGGGCACGACCCCGGCGACGCCAGCGACCACCGCGCCCGCGCCCCCTGGCCCGCGCCCCCTGGTACCGCACCAAGGCCGAGCCGTCGACCGCCGACATGATCGCCAAGCTCAGGCGGGTCCTCATCGCCGCCAGATATCTGCCAGCTCACCCCGCCGAGCCGACACCCGAGGAAACCCGCACCCTGCGGCTCGCCTGGGAAGGCCTCACCGCATAACCGCGAACGTAGAGAGAAGGGTGAGCAGCGGCTAAAAACCTGCTCGTATACCACAAATACGTGCTACCGTTCCTATCATCGGTGATGAGTATTCTTCCATCCGCACTAAACGCGACGTCTTCAACGCCCTCGCTGTTAGGATCTGGAAGAATTGCTATAAGCTTTGCCGACCTCCAGCTCCAAAGATAGGTTCTACCATTGATGTCTGCTGCGGCGAGAACGCTTCCATTCGGGCTAAAAGCCAGATCGAAGACGCCGTAGCTGTCGGTGGTAGCAAGAGTAGCGACTAGCTTTCGCCTAGTTAGATTCCAGAGATCGATATAGCCATTCTGGTCGGCGCTGGCGAGGATGCCCGATGTCGGGTTGAACGCGAGGCCCAGCAGGCTGGAGCCGAGCGGATCGTGGAGCACCGTCAGCAGCTTGCGGGTGGTGGAGTTCCACAAGTAGATGCTGCCATTGCGGTCTGCGGCTGCCAAAATGTTATTGTCTTCCGTAAACAAGGCGTCGCAGATTCCCTTGCTGTGAGGGTCCGTTAGCGTTGCTTTGAGCTCGAACGTCGCTGCGTTCCATATGTAGGCACTGCCGTCGAAGTCCTCTGTGACGAGGAAGTTGCCGTCCGGGCTGAACTCGACATTGCACACGCCCTGGCTGTGTGGGTCATGAAGTCTTGCGGCGACCTTCAGAGTCTCTCCGCTCCATAGGTATGCGTTGCCGTTGCCGTCAGCGGTAGCCAGCAGGCTACCGTCGGGACTGAATGCGACGTCGTTAACGGACTGGCTTCCCGGGTCAGGGATACGGGCTGTGATCCGATGTCTCGCTAGCGACCCTCGGTCGCTAGCGACGAAGGACCGGCTAGCGGCAGGTTCTACGGCTGAACAGGATGAGCAGATAGGCCAAGTCGCGAAGGCTGAGATAGCAGCCACGAAGGGCGATAAGGCTGGCGTTATGGCACATCTAAAGGAGGCGGGAAGTTGGGCTGTGACCGTAGCCAGGGAAACTGGGGCTGAAGTCGTCGCAAAGCTGATCGCACATCTCATAGGATTTTCCGGGTGATGGGATGAATGGCGGCATGATGCCGGCCGCGCGACACGCGTTCCCGTCTTGTGGGCGGGATGCCCGTCATGGCTGAACCTGGTCCTACGCAGGACGTATATGTTTCGGGCGGGCAAGGCGTGCAGGTTGGCTCCGGCAACGTCCAACTCAACATGTTCTACGGGGAACGGCCCGCGTCACGTCCAGCGCATGTGGTAGTTGGGAACATCCCGCAGGCGCCGCCGGGGTTCCAACCGCGCGAGGACCTGATTGCGCAACTGCGGGTGGCCGGACCCGGGGTAACGGTAGTGCGGTCGGTGACGGGGATGCGCGGGGTTGGGAAGACGCAACTCGCGGCTGCGTACGCACGCGAGTGTGTGGCGGCGGATTGGCGGCTTGTGGCTTGGGTGAACGCCGAGACAACGACCGAGGCACTGGCGGGTCTGGCGGTGGTAGCTGACCAACTCGGGATCAGTCGGGCGGATGGCACTCCGCTGGAGGCGGTCGCTGCGGATGTTCGCAGTCCGCGTACCTGTCGGCGGGCCGTGTCGGCGAGGCGGTGCCCTTGCTGGAGGCAGTGCTGGCAGATCGGGAACGCCTACTGGGCGAGTCACACCCGGACACACTGGCCTCACGGAATAACCTGGCGCACGCATACCGCGCTACAGGTCGGGTGGCCGAGGCGGTGCTGATGCTGGAGGCTACCCTCGCCGAGATGGAACGGGTGCTCGGACCTGATCATCCAGACATGACGCTCGTCCGAAAGAATCTGCAGGTCGCCCGCAGCGAGGCCCTCAAACAGGACTGATGACACGCTTATACGGCTCGGCTGAGGCCCTTCAGTTGTTCCAGATGCGAGAAGCTAGCCCAGAGCCATCGGGAAGGGTCGCCGTGACCGCCGCGACGCGCAGAATTGCCAGTTCGGCAGCCAGGAAATGGCCTGACCGTCACGCGGGACCAGTGCCATATCGGCGGCTCGGCGAGCGTTCTCCCTAACCTCACCATCACTCAGGGTGATACTGTCCACCGGCTCAGCCCATGCCGAGCGTCGACTGATCGCCGCATGACTGGGCTTGATCGCCGCCACCGAGCTGACGTCCGGTCGATGGCGCCGGAGGCCCGAACCGCTTGGCCTGGCACGCGCGGTATGCGGCATGAGAGGTCGTGCCCTCTGGTCTCGGCGGATGTGTGGTGGCTTGGTCACTGGTGGTCTGCCAGGTCAGTTGCCACCACTTCGCCGGCGCCCAATAGCTGCGACGGGGTTGCTATCAGCGGCTCGAGGAGGCGCTGCACCTGGGTGCCGATCGCTGCGCGCCCGGCTGCCGCGTGGTGTTCTGATTGCCAGAGATTGACGGCGATGAAGTGCTGCCCGTCGTCGACGACGATGCCGCCGGCATAACCGGGCTGGGCCGCGTGAAGCCCTTGTGCCGCCGCCAGCGCCTGCCCGGCGCGGGCGATCGTCGCGGGGTCGTAGGTGTACTGCCTGACGATTGCGTACATCAGTTCCTCCTGGTGTTGTTTCGCCTGGTCGCGCCGCATGGTGTCAGCGCGGCGGACCAAGTCAGCCACGTGGGCGACAGCGGCGAGTGGACCCTGTCCTGGGCAGGGGTGTGGCTACGCGGCCTGGCGGGCCGCGGGTGCGGCCGCACGGGTCAGCAGGTCGGCGATCACCTGGGTGAGCCCGCGGTTCATCGCAGGGTCGGCGAGAAGCCCACCCGGGGTGAACTGGCCAGAAACCCGCGGTACGGCCAGGCCGCTGTCGCAGACGTCGGCGCCCGCGATCTTGAGGATCTTGCGCAGGTCGGCCTGCGCCCAGGCGGCGCCGTAGGGAGTTGGGCTGGCGCTGATGACAGCTGCCGGCTTGCCTTGAAGCACGCCGCCGCGGGGCGGGCGGGACGCCCAGTCAATCGCGTTCTTGAGCTGGCCGGGCACTGACCCGTTGTACTCCGGGGTGGCGAACAACAGCCCGTCAGCTTCGGCGATGACCTGGCGCAGGTCCGTCACGCCCGCCGGGGCGGGCGCGGCTTCTAGATCTTCGCTGAACGGGGGGACGCCGCCCAGGCCGTCCCAGACCGTGAGCTCCGCGCCGTGCGGCATCTCGTGCGCGGCTGCGTGCAGGAGCTTGCGGTTGAATGATTCGCGGCGAAGGCTCCCGGCGATGCCGGTGATCCTGACAGTCATTGTCCGTACCTCCTTCGGCATGCAGATTCGCGGTCGCCTCAGGCTTTGTCGTCCAGGCCCCAGCTGATGACCTGGCGGGGGTGGATGCGGATGATCGGCCCCAGCGGCTCGCCGTCCGCGCTGGCCGCCTCGTCCAGCGCCTCCGCCTCGCCGCGCACCATGACGCAGCGCGGCCGCCAGGGCGGGAGCACGTCATCGATCACCAGGGCGACCTTGGGGTTGGCTCTGGCGTTGCGGAACTTTTTCGTCCTGGCGAAGTCGCGGCCCCCGACGTCGATCGTGTCCAGCGCGGGGTTATAGCTCCAGCCGAGCGGCACTACATGCGGGAGGCCATCGCCGTCGATCGTGGCCAGCCGGCCGAGGCGCTGGCCGGCCAGGTAGTCCAGTTCCTTCTCCGAGAAGACGCTCATCGTGGGGTTCCTTCCTTGGCCGGGCCGCACCAGCGCGCTCTCGCCACGCCATGTGATTCTCTAGAATCTGATTCTCTAGAGAATGTTATTAAGAGAATAGTACTCTTGTCAACTACCTGCTATCATGGCCCCATGACTGGTGAGCGGCCCGAGGCACTGCAGGCGTGGACGGCCCTGTGCGAGGTCGTCGACCAGGTGCGCGTCGCCCTCAACCGGGACCTGCAGCGCAGCGCAGGGCTCACCCTGGCCGACAACCTCGTGCTCTGCCAGGTCGCCATGGCACCAGGCAAGCGCCTGCGCATGGTGGACATCGCCGGGCTGCTCACCATCGGCAAGAGCGCGGTAACCAAGACCGTCGACCGCCTCGAGGAACGCGGCCTGATCACCCGCGAACGGGACCGATCAGACCGGCGGACCGTCTACGCCGCGCTCACCGCCGAGGGCGAAAAGATCTTCGCCGCCGCCCAGCCGGTATTCGCCGACGCGGTGCAGCGCCACTTCGCCGGCCAGTTGGACCAAGGCGAGATCCGCCAGCTGCGTGTACTGTCCGAACGGATCCTCCAGCAAACCCCCGAATCCACCATGGCATCGATAAGCTGAGCCCTTCATCAGGGCGTCCTGTCCCGCACCTCCACCACCCCGCACGCAGATCGACCCGTTCTGGCGTGGCGTAGCGGCTATGTCGGCGACCGTGGAGCCGCGCAGAACGGCGGCTACGGGTGCGGCCGCATAGAGGCGTTGGTTACGGTCTGCGACCGTCGGCAGGAAGGCGGCCAGGATGCCCGATCAGTTGCATCGGCCGTCGGCGGCTGGTGTTCCTCCCGGTACGGGGGGATGTCGGCCGTTGTTGGTGATCCTTGGTGAGGACGCCCAGTTGCCGGCGTTCTCGCCGGTGGAGCTTTGCTGCCTGGGCTGCGCCTTGATAACGTGTTGCGTTAATAACGCATCGCGTTATCATAGGGTGTACTGCGATCCTTCCGGGACAAAGACACCGAGGCCGTCTGGCACCGGCGGCGGTCACGCAAGCTTGACCCGCCGTTACAGCGGGCTGCCTGGCGGAAGCTGGCGATGCTGGATGCGGCGGAGATCCTTGCGGACCTGCGGGTGCCGCCGGGGAACCGGCTGGAGAAGCTGGCGGGTGATCGCGCGGGCCAGTACAGCATCCGGGTCAACCAGCAGTGGCGGATCTGCTTCCGGTGGACTGACGCCGGGCCAGAGGACGTGGAGATCACTGACTACCACTAGGAGAGGAGGGAGTATGGCAGCGGACACGATCATGGGACCTGTGCATCCGGGGGAGATCCTGCTGGAGGAGTTCCTCAAGCCGCTGGCGGTCAGCCAGTACCAGCTGGCCAAAGAGATCGGCGT
>DATKRG010000078.1:0-2637 GCA_035532275.1 Streptosporangiaceae bacterium
GTGCCCGCGAGGACCGCGCTGGCGTGGAAGAACAGCGTCGGCCACAGGTAGGAGGCGTGGGCGTCGCCCTTCACCTTCGTGGGCACCAGGTGGGTGTCGGGAAGCTGGTTGGCGAAGAACGTCCCGAACAGGCCGTAGCCCCGGAAGGTCCCCTTCGGCTTGCCGGTGATGGTGTCGCCGGTGTAGGGGGCGCCCTGGTTGGGCGTGAAGGCGCCGGTGACGGTGGCGAAGCTGCCCTGGTCGCTCAGGCTGGCGGTGTAGGCGTAGCAGTGCCCGGTGACCACCCCGCAGGCGGACAGCGGCGCCTGGCCGCGCAGGATCACCCTGGCGGAGCGGGTGAAGCTGTCGTAGGCCCAGTTGCCGTTCCCGCCCGAGTCCGACCGGTGGGTGAGCGTGGTGACCGCCTTGTAGGTGGTCTGGGTCGTGGGCGAGTGATGGGCGCTCGCACCGGCCGGGCCGGCCAGGAGCACCGGCGTCGCCGCCGCGGCGATGACGGCCGCGGGAGCGAGAATCTTGGTGATGCGGGACCGCATCTGCATTGGGGTCCTCCCCTGGAAATTGGCATCCCGCTTACGCCACTGTGCGCAGGCGGACGGCAGCGTGCCGCAGGCGCCCACGGTGGGGCACCCTGGAGCGCGGCATGCCGCTGGGTTGTCTTTGTCTGGCCGCCAAGGGTGTACGGAAGGGACACCCGGTGTGGAGACGTCTGTAAAGCAGCGCCGGGGTACACGATTCACATAACGAATGCGTTACGGCCGCGGCCAGGCTTAGCCGTTACAGCAGATCGGGGCGCTGCCAGGGCTCACCGAGGACATGCGTGGCCAGGAAGGCGATCACGGCCTGGTACCAGACGACGGCGTGGCCCGGGGTCAGGATCCAGTGGTTCTCGGTCGGGAAGTACAGGAACTTTACGTCCGGTGACCCGCCGGGCCGGGCCGTCAGATCGGCCCACAGGCGCAGCGCCTCGCCGACCGGCACCCGGTAGTCCTTGTCCCCATGGATCACCAGCATCGGGGTGCTGATCGCGGACAGATGGTAGTGCGGCGAGGTCGCCAGGTACCGGTCCGCCCGGGTGATCGGGTCCCCGAAGTGCCGCCGCCAGTACGCGGGCATGTCGGTGGTGCCGAACATCTGGTCCAGTGCCCACAGCCCCGCGTGGCTCACGATCGCCCGGAAGCGGTCGGTGTGGCCGGCGATCCAGTTCGCCATGTACCCGCCGTAGGAGCCGCCCATGACCGCGGTCCGCGTCTCGTCGATGTCGGGCCGGGCGGCGGTGGCGCCGGTGATCGCCATCAGGTCGGCGAAGGGACGCGCACCCCAGTCGCCGTGCCCGCGCGCGACGAAGTCGTGGCCATAGCCGGTGGACAGCCCCGGGTCGGGCAGCAGCACCGCATACCCGCGGGCCACCATCAGCCACGGGTTCCACCGCCAGGACCAGGCGTTCCAGCTCATCCGGGGACCGCCGTGCACCCACAGCAGCAGCGGCGCCGGCTGATGTTCGGACGCGGACGCCGGCAGCGCCAGCCAGCCCCGGATCACCGACCCGTCGTCGGCGGCGGCCTCCACCTCGGTCAGCCGGCCGGGAAGCTCGATGTGCCCGGCCGGGCTGGGCAGGATGTGCGGCGGGCTGCCGGGCAGGGTGAGGTCCAGCCGGACCGGCGTAGGCGGGCTGTCCACGGCTGACCGCAGCGCGTACAGGAACCGCCCGTCCGGCGAGGGGTTCAGGTGGCTGTAGGCGCCGTCGTCGGTGGTGATCCTGGTCACCGGCGACCCGGCCAGTCCGGTGCGGAACACCGGGCACCGGCCGTGGTCGTCGGCGGTGAAGTAGACCGCTTGCGAGTCCGGCGCCCAAGCAGCCTCATTGGGCCGCCGGTCCAGCCCGGCGAGCAGGTCGGTGGGCTCGCCGCCCGCCATCGGGACCGATACCAGGGTCGCGTCGCCCGGGCTGTCGTAGCTGTCGTGCTCCTTGGCGACGCACACGACGATGCGGCCGTCGGGCGAGATGTGCGGGTCGGTGAAATCCCGCCCCGGGGCCGACAGGAGCACCCGCCGCTCGCCGGTCGAGGTGCCGATCACCGCGATCTCGGCCTGCATGTCGCCCGTGCCGTCCCGGACCGACCAGCCGGTCACCGCCAGCGAGCCGTCCGGGGCCAGTTCCGTGTGCTGGTCATCCAGTGCCCGGCCCGGTCGCGGGGTCAGGTCGCGGAGCGGGCCTGCCAGCCCGCCGCCATCGGCCATGGCGGCCAGCAGTCGCGGCTGGTCGGGGCCCAGGTCGTGATCCCAGTACCGCACCGGCGCCGCCTCGTGCAGGATCGCGGTGATACCGGCGTCCTTGCGCCGCTTGCGGCGCTGCGCGTCCTCCTCCGCCCCGCCGGCTCCGGGCAGCATCGGCGAGGTGAGGATCAGGCCCGGCGACTCCCGGGCGGTCGCCACCCGGGTGACCCCGCCCGGCGGGGCGGCGATCCGGCGTGACTCGCCACCACCTGCCGGGAGCAGCCACAGGGCCGGCTTGCTGTCGTCGTCGTTCCCGTCGCCCAGGCCGGCGGCCGGGTCGGGCCGCCGGGACACGAACAGCAGCGAGCCGTCCGGCAGGAACGCCGGGCTGTCCTCGCCGGGCGCCGAGTGGGTCAGCCTGGC
>DATKRG010000079.1:0-4108 GCA_035532275.1 Streptosporangiaceae bacterium
CGCCAGGACCGGATGATCCCGCCGAGGCCGACGAGGAGCAGGACTCCGAGCAGCGTGCCCCGCAGGTAGACGAAACGCTGGTAGCCGCGCATCCACCCGGCGAACGGCTCGACCGCCCGGGTGGAGGTCACCCCGCCGTACTTGAGCTGGTCGGAGGCGACGGTGCGGTTGTGGCCGAGCAGGAAGGTGGGGGAGATCCAGTGCGTGGTCGCGTAGGCGAACTCGTACCGGTGGGTCATCTGCAGGCTCGGATGATCGGGGTTGTTCCAGTAGAAGGTGAGCGAGGCGTCGTGGATCACGTCGCCGAGGTAGCTGACGGGCTGGGCGGTGATCGCGCGCAGCGCGAAGTCCATCGCCAGCGCGTTCTTGGTGACCGAGAACTTCTCGCCCGGCACGGCGTTCAGCGGCGAGTTCTTTTCCCAGATGAAGGTGGACGCGGACGGGCGCTGCGCCACCGGCTCGCGCGGGCACAGGGCCTGTTCGTTGGCTGGCGGCTTGATGATGGCGCAGTTGGCGAACGTCATCGTGCGCGACCACAGGTAGATGCCGTCGCTGTTGCTGAAGCCGAGGTGGCCGTAGGAGCCGTAGAACCAGAGCACGTACCCGCCGAGCGGGACCAGGCCGGCGGCCGCGGTGGCCCCGAACGCCCGCCAGCCGACCCGGCGCACGACCAGGTACAGCAGGAACATGATGAACATGGGCAGGCCGACCGGCCACAGGGTGGCCCCGGCCGCGAGGATGGCACCGGCCGTGACGGTGGCCCACAGCGGCCGCTCCCCGCGCCACCAGAGGGTGAGGGTGATGGCCACCATGACCAGGAAGCCGAACGAGGCACTGGGCAGGATCTCGTGCTCAAGCTCGATCTGGTAGGCGTCGAACAGGACCGGCACGGCCGCCAGCGTCGCCCCCCAGGCGGGCAGGCCGTAGCGGCGGAGCAGAACGTAGAGCATCACCCCGGCGGCCAGCCCCATCAGGTGCTGGACGGCGGTGACCACCGCGAAGCTGTGGAACGGGCTGAGCAGCAGCAGCATGAGTCCGTAGCCGGACAGCCGGGAGGTGCCGGGTACGTGGTACAGCGCGCTCGCCAGGTAGGACGCCGAGTCCCCGCCGAACCAGATAGCGGGCGGGAACCCGAGCATGGTGATCACCCGGACCAGCAGGCCCAGGCCGAACGCGGCGGCGAACAGACGGTGTCGGCCAACGGTCGACCACATGGCGGCTACTCGGCTCACACCATCAGATCCTGCCATGATCGTGGGACCGTTCCGGTCAGGTCTGCTAGCCACGGAGATCTCCGGCGGGCGGGGCGGGCAGGTGGGCGGGGGTCAGCACGACGCCCGCGGCCGGCCACTGCCGCATAGCCGGGGCCGCGTCGCCGGGCTGGGGTGCTGGCTGCGGCGCCGGGCGCCGGGCGAAGGCCAGCCCGGCAGCCAGGCAGGCGACCGGGACGGCGGTGATCGCGTACCGGTAGTGGAACTCGTGCAGGGCGACCGGGGCCACGATGCCGACGACGGCGACCGCCCAGGGCAGGGCCACCGGGCCGCCACGCTGACGCCGGCTCCTGATGACTCCGGCCAGCCCGGCGGCCAGCACCAGGGCGAACACGATGCCGGGGAAGTAGACCGGCTGCTGGTACAGGTACAGGAAGTAGGCGTAGGGCTGCACCGCCCGGGTGTCGCTGGTGACGCGGGCGTAGCCGCGCAGGTGCCGGACCTGGGTGGCGTACAGCCGGCGCACGTCGGGCACCGGGGTGAAGTGCAGCGTGCGGACGGTCAGCGACCGGTCGGTGGCCAGGAACGTGAGCATCACCCCGCTGGCGACGGTGCGCAGGTAGCCGCCTGGCTGCGCGCGGATCGCGGCCAGGGCGAAGCTCATGGCCCTGGCGTTGTTCTGCTGGTTGATGCCCGGATGGGTGTCGTGGCGCCACCAGGCGCCCGGGGACCACAGGTAGGCGGCGGGGTCGCGGGCGGCCAGCAGTGGGGGCAGCGACCAGGCGGGCGCGGGGCCTGGGTGCCCGGGCTGGCGCTGCGGGCAGAGAGGCCGCAGGCTGGCCGGCGGCTTGATCACCGTGCAGTCCGCGAACGACATGGTGCGCGACCACAGGAACATGCCGTCGCTGTTGGTGAGGGCGAAGTTCCCGTAGCTGAGATCGAACACCGCCATGTAGCAGAGCAGGGGCAGCGCGAACGCCGCGGTGGCGGCGGTCACCGGCCGCCAGCCGGCCCGCTGGATGGCCAGCACGGCGAGCACGGCGACGATGGCCGCCGCCCCGTTCCCGCGCGTGATGGTGGCCCAGGCCAGCAGGAAGCCGGCGGTGGCGCAGCGGCCGACGGTGGGGCCGCGCCTGGTGAGCAGGACGGCGACCGCCACCATGACCAGCAGCGTGTAGAAGGTGTCCGGGAGCACCGCCGACTCGAGCACCATCACCCGCGGGTCGAACAGGGTCGGGCAGGCGGCCAGCACCCCGCCCCAGGCGGGCAGGCCCCAGCGCCGCAGCACGGCGTATCCGAGCACCGCGGTGACGATGCCCATCAGGTGCTGGACGCTGGTGACCAGCAGCAGGCTGTGGAACGGCTCCAGGATGCGCAGCAGGACCGGGTACCCGGACGGCCGTGTCTGGCCGGGCACGAGGTGGACCCCCTCGGCCAGGTAGCCGAACGAGTCCGGGGTGAACAGCGCCGGGCGGAAGGCCAGCGCCGCGAGCAGTCGGGGCAGCAGGGCGAGCCCCACGGCGGTACTGATCAGCCAGTGCTGGCGCCAGAAGCCGGCCAGCCAGGCGCGGGCGAGCGGGCCGCGGGCGCGCGGGCCGCGGGCCCGCGGCAGCGGCATGTGGACCTTGGCCAGCGGCAGCCGGGCCTGGGCCAGCCACACGTGCGTGCGTCTAACCTTGACACCGGTCACTGGCTTCCCCCCGGTACGTGCTGCCCCGTTGACCTCGGGATGTAACGCTAACGAATCGAATGGCAACTCTGTGTGAAAACAACGAAAAGGCTGCCTCATGGGGAGCCGCGCCTCCCGGCCCTCGACCCGGCCCAGCTGTCTGGTGCCGTGCTGTCTGGTGCCGTGCTGTCTGGTGCCGGCCCGGCCGGTGCTGGCCCGGCAGGGCGCGGGCTATGGCGCGAGGTGCGGGTCGTGGCCGAGACCGGCTCCACCAACGCCGACCTGCTGGCCGAAGCCCGGTCGGGGGCGGCGGAGGGCCTGGTGCTGGTGGCGGAGGCGCAGACCGCCGGGCGCGGCCGGCAGGGCCGGAGCTGGGTTGCCGCGCCGGGGACCGCGCTCACTTTCTCGGCGCTGCTGCGCCCGTGCGGGGTCCCGGGCAGCCAGCTCGGCTGGCTGCCGCTGCTGGCCGGGGCCGCGGTGGTGGCCGCGCTGCGGGAGAGCGCGGGGGTCCAGGCCGAGCTGAAATGGCCGAACGACGTCCTCGCCGGCGGGGCCAAACTGGCCGGGATCCTGGCCGAGAGCTGGGGCGATGCTGTCGTCGTGGGCATCGGGATCAACGTCTGGCAGCGGCAGGACGAGCTGCCGGTGCCCGCCGCGACCTCGGTGCGGCTGGCCGGCGAGGCCGGTGGCAGCCCAGCGGCTGGTGGGCCGGACATCCGGGAGCGGCTGCTGATCGCCGTGCTGGCCGAGCTCGGCCGCTGGTACCGGGCCTGGCTGGATCAGGACCAGCCCGGTGACGCCGACGGCTGCGGCCTGCGCGCGGCGTACCTGCGCTGCAGCGCCACGGTTGGCCGGCAGGTCACGGTGACGCTGCCGGGGGATCGTTCACAGGCCGGCACCGCGACCGGGGTCGGCCCGTCCGGCCTGCTGGAGCTGAATACGGCCGCGGGCCCGGTCAGGGTCAGCGCGGGCGACGTGGTGCACCTGCGCTGACCTGCCGGGGCCGGCGCTCGGGGCTGACACTCAGGGGTGACACTCAGGGCTTGACACCACGGGCCGCCGCTGGCCGATGCAGGGGCATTCCGGCACGTTCCATGCCACCATGTGCCCCATGGCAGACGAGCGCGATCTCGCCGAGGGAGAGCACAGCGTCCTGATCCTGCACCCGCACTGGAAGACGCTGCTGTGGCCCAGCGTCATCCTGGCGGTGGTGGCCGCGGCGGCGGCG
>DATKRG010000080.1:0-1288 GCA_035532275.1 Streptosporangiaceae bacterium
CCCGGCCGGGCCGCCATCGCGCGCCACCCGCAGCTGGCCGGCGATCCGCGGGATCGCCTCGCCGATCGGGTCGCGGATGACCTCGGCCGCCATCGCGTCGTAGGGCGTCGGGTCGCGGTTGACGATCACCAGCGCCGCCCCCATGGCGGCGGCGGCCCCGCACAGCGACGCGGCCGGCTCGACGGTCAGCGTGCTGCCCACCGCCAGGAACAGGTCGCACCGGGCGGCGGCCTGCCCGGCCCGTGCGAACACGGCCGGGTCCAGCGGCTGGCCGAACATCACGGTGGCGGACTTCAGGATCCCGCTGCACCGGGTGCAGGCCGGGTCCGGGTCGCCGGCGTCGATCCGGGCCAGCGCCGCCGCCATGGTGGACCTGTCGCCACACGACACGCACACCACGCCGGACATGGTTCCGTGCAGCTCGACCACCTGTTCCGGCGGCGTGCCCGCGCGCTGGTGTAGCCCGTCGATGTTCTGCGTGATGATCGCCGTGACCTGCCCGGAGCGGGCGAGGTCTGCCAGTGCGGTGTGAGCCTGGTTGGGCTCGGCGTGCCAGGCCGGGTGATCGCGCCGCGCCAGCCAGGACCGGCGGCGGACCGCCGGGTCGCTGACATAGGCCTGGTATGTGAACAGCTTCTCCGCGCCAGGGTTCCGCGTCCACACGCCCTGCGGGCCCCGGAAGTCAGGGATGCCCGAGTCGGTGGAGATGCCCGCGCCGGTGAGCACCGTGACCGCCCGCGCGCCGCGCGCCCAGGCCGGCACCCCGGCGGCTCCGTCGGCAGGCTCGGCCAGGCTCACCCTGCGATCCTGCGCCAGCCGGCCACCGTCACGCAAACCCGGCCCACTCCAGTCCCTTGCGCAATCTAATTTGGCATGCAAAGCTATTGAGAACTTAGACCTAACGGGCCGCCCCGGACAGCGGACCGCGCAGGAAGGGCGAACGCCATGGCTGAGCAGGAAGCGCACACCGCACCCGAGCAGCCCGAAGAGCTGCTCGGGGAACTGGCCGACCTGCGCCGCCGCACCCGGACGACGCGGCACGGGTACTGGTTCCCGCTGATCCTGTTCGGGCTGCTGACCTGCGGGGCCGCGCCGCTCTACGTGGCAGCCGCCGCTGTGCCGACGCGGTCGGGCGCCTACACGGTGGACGCCGGGCCACTCCTGCTCAGCGGCATGCCCGCCGGCACGAGCAGCTTCTACGTCGGCTGGTACTGGGCGCTCGCGCTGGTCGGCGGCTACCTGCTGACGCTGCTGTGGTACCGGTGGCACGCCAGACGGTCAGGCGTGT
>DATKRG010000081.1:0-15594 GCA_035532275.1 Streptosporangiaceae bacterium
CAGCAGCGCCTCGACGAACGCGTCCTCATCGCCGGCGGCCAGCAGCGGGCTGGCGGCTCGTTCGGCCCCGATGGTGGTGGTGCGCTCCGCGCCGGGCGGGGCGGAGCAGAACGACCCCGCCCCATGCGTCGGGTACACCGGTGTCACATCGGGCAATGTAAGCAGCCTATGCAGAGACGCGTACTGTGACCGGGCCAGCGGCCCGGTATGCTCCGGGCCGGACAGGTCGGTGCGGGCAGCCGCGCCAACCAGCAGCGACCCCCCGGTGAACACCCCCAGCACCTGCCCGCCGTCCAGCAGCAGGTAGACAAGGTGCTCGGCGGTATGGCCGGGCGTCGCCCAGGCCCGCAGCGTCAGCCCGCCCAGGTCGACCTCGTCCCCGTCAGCCAGCCCCTGGTGACCGAAGGCACGTCCCCCGGAGGCGGACGCGAGGATCTGCGCGCCGGTGCCGGCGGCCAGCTGCAGCGCCCCGGACAGGAAGTCAGCGTGCAGGTGCGTGTCGGCGGCGAACGCGATCGTCAGCCCATGCCGGCGGGCAGCCGCATGCACCGCCCGCAGGTCCCTTGGCACATCGACCGCCAGCGCGCGCCCATCCCCCAGGCCCACCAGGTACGCGGAGTTACCCAGGCCCTCATCCACCACGGGCACGATCAGTGTTCCGGCCACAGCCAGCTCCTCCCGGGATGGTGTGCGCGGATATGGCCGCCCGCACAGCGAGTAAGCTACATTATTCTATAGATCTATAGAAAATCACAGCGGAGCCGTGGAGTTCCGCCGTCGCGTATGACACGGGCCGGCGGGCACGAGACGCCACACTTGCTGGCCGCTGCGGTCGCCAGCGCGGCAAGCCCGAGGGTCCCCGGCGATGGGTGACAGCCAGCGCAAGGCCGCGCCGTATGAGCAGTTCGCCCGCGCCGGCAAGGCCCTTGGCCAGCCCGAAGCTGCCGACGCCTGGCCGCCCCGGCAGGGCGGGCCCCGGGCCACCTGCCGGACATTTCCCACCGGGCTGTCCGACGGCGCATCCCCCCGCTCGGGACGATCGCCCACACCCTGAACTACTGTGCGTGGCCGCGACCACTACGACGATGATCAGGATGGCGCCTTGGCGAGCTGCTCCGGGCCGTTGAGGGGGAGCAGGCGCAGCGGCCCCCGGCAATGGGCGGCCACACCGCCGGTAGCCCGTTGCCACCCACCCTCCGATTCTGATATCCATAGATTCATGGATAACCAAACCATGTCGAGAGTTGCCCTCTACGAGCAGGTGGCACGCATCGGCAAGGTCGTCGTGCACCCCAAGCGCATCGAGGTGCTTGAGCTGCTCTGCCAGGGTGAACGGAGCGTGGAGGATCTGGCTGCCGCCGTGGGCCTGAAGATGACCACGGCCTCGGCGCATCTGCAGGTCCTGCGCCAGGCCAGGCTCGTGGAAACCCGCCGGGAAGCGAACCGCGTCTACTACCGCGCCGCAGGTGAGGAGGTGTGCCGGTTCATGACAGCGCTCGCAGACCTCTCCCGTGCACGGCTAGCAGAAGTCGGCCAGATACTCCGGGAGATCGGCGCCGGCGCGCACGGCACCGAGAGAGTGACACGGCAGGAACTGCTCGCCCGGGTCGCCGCCGGTGACGTGGTGGTCCTGGACGTCCGGCCGTCGCGTGAGTATGAAGCGGGCCATATTCCGGGCGCCGTGTCGCTGCCCCTTGAGCACCTTGAGGCCCGATTGGGTGAACTCGACCCGGGCGTCGAGGTGGTCGCCTACTGCCGGGGGCCGCTGTGCCTGCTCGCCCCGCAGGCTGCCGCCGTCCTTTCGTCGCGGGGCTGGCGGGCGCGCTGCCTGGAGGACGGCATGCCCGAGTGGCGCCAGGCGGGGCTGCCCGTCGCGGCCGGGGCGGACACGGCGCCGGCCGGGTGAGGAGAAGCGGACAGTGAAGGTCCCCACCTGGACCGCATGCTCGCGGGCGTCATCCGCCATGGCGGGGAGGTCGGCTGCTGCGGGACCTGCATGGACGCTCGCGCGCTTGCCGAGGACGGTCTGGTTCCAGGCGCCCGCCGCTCGACGCTGGAGGAGGTGACCGACTGGACGCTGTGGGCCGGCAAGGTCGTGAGCTTCTGACCTCAATCACAGCGGCTGCGCCTGCCGGGCCTGTGTGGACCGGCGCACGCCCGGGCGCCACATCCGGTTCCCGGGGGGAGAACGAGAGAAAGGGCTAAGACGATGGCCGTGAACGTGATAATCATCGGTGGGTCCTTCGGTGGGCTCACCACCGCCTACGAGCTGCGGCGCCGCCTCGGCCCCGGCAAGGCAGCGATCACTGTCATCTCGAAGGAGCCCCGCTTCGTCTTCGTGCCGTCCCTGCCCTGGGTGGCGATGGGAAGCCGCAGCCTGGGACAGATCTCTTTCGCCCTCGCCCCCGCCCTCGCCCGAAAGCAGGTGGGCCTCGCGCACGAGACAGTGCTGCACATCGATACCGGGCACAAGACCGTCACGACCGGCAAGGCCGAGCACCGCTACGACTTCCTGGTCATCGCGACCGGGCACCGCAGCGCAAACGAAGCCGTGGAAGGCCTCGGCCCCTCCGGCGGGCCGGGGCACTCGCTCATGTCGGCGCCGGAGGCCGAAGAACTTGGCGGGGCGATCCGCCAGCTGCTCGAAGCCCCTGGCCCCGTCGTTGTCGGGGCAGCGCCTGGGGCAAGCTGCATCGGGCCGGTCTACGAGTTCGCCTTCGAGCTCGACCACCTGCTGCGCCGCCGCCGGATACGCCATGCGGTGCCGATCACCCTCGTCACCCCCGAGCCGTTCGTGGGCCACATGGGCATGGGCGGGGCGGGGACCATCCGCCAGCTCCTCGAGGGAGCACTCGAAGAGCGCGACATCACCTACCTGACCTCGGCAGCGGTGACGAAGATCACCGCCGGGGCGGTCGAAGTCGAAGGATCGGGCCCGGTCCCCTCAGCCCTTTCGATGGTCATCCCTCCCCTTGGCGGTGCCGAGGCGATCGCCCAAAGCCCGGGACTGTCCAACCCGAAGGGCTTCGTCCCCGTCGACGCCCACTACCGGCACCCGAGCGCAGAACACGTCTACGCCGTCGGTGTGGCCGTGGCCATGGCCCCAGTCGCAGAGACGCTGGTGCCGGTCAACTTCCCCAAGACCGGGCACATGACCGAGCAGATGGCCACCATCGCCGCGGCAGACATCGCCGCCCGGATCACAGGCGGCCAGGGGCAGACCGCCGAGCTTCGCGCCCGCTGCGTCATCGACATGGGCGACCGGGGCGTCTACATGGCCGTCGATCCCGTCCGCCCGCCCCGCAACAAGATCCCCACCGTCTCCGAGGGCCGCCGCTGGCTGCTCGCCAAGCGGGCCTTCGAGCGCCTCTACCTCCTCTCCGCCCGCCAGGGCCGGCGGGTGCCGACAGCGCTTGGATGGTGAGCCGATGGTGACACAGCGGCGCGCCGCACCGCGGACCGCCCGCCCGGTGTCTGTGCCGCACAGCCGAACGCGCCTGTGCCTGCCCCGGGCGAGAAACGTGCTCGCCGTCTGCGCCCACCCCGACGACGAGTCCTTCGGGCTCGGGGCGGTCCTCGCCGCCTTCTCCGGGCAGGGCGCAAGAGTGCGGGTACTGTGCCTCACCCACGGCGAGGCCTCCACACTCGGGCAGACCGCGCGCTCCCTCGGCGAGGTACGCGCGGAAGAGCTTCGCGCCGCCGCCGGCATGCTCGGCGCCGAGCACGCCGAACTGCTCTCCTACCCCGATGGGAACCTGCAGGCGGTCCCGGCCGGGGAGCTCGCAGGGCTGATCGAGAACGCCCTCACCGACACGGACCTCCTGCTCGTCTTCGACCACGGCGGCATCACCGGCCATCCCGATCACTGCCAGGCCACAGCCGCGGCGCTCCTCGCCGCACGCAGGCACCAGCTGCCGGTGCTCGCCTGGGCACTGCCCGAGGAGGTCGCGGCCCAGCTCAACGCGGAGTTCGGCACAACCTTCGCCGGACGGCCAGAAAGCGAGCTTGGCATCGTCATCGACGTCGACCGGGCCCGCCAGCGGTCAGCGATCGCCTGCCACGCCAGCCAGTCAGGTGACAACCCGGTGCTGTGGCGGCGGCTCGAGCTGCTGGGAGCCAGCGAGCACCTGCGGTGGCTGACATGACAGCTTCCAGGCCATCCATGAACCGCACCCAGGATCCGCTTCTGCGAGAAGAACTCGAAGAGCTTGCCGCAACCATGTGCAAGGCCCCGAACGACGCCAAGCGCCTGGCCATCCTGTACGCCCTGCGCACGGGACCGCGCACCGTCACCGAGCTGTGCCAGGCCATTCAGGCGCCGCAGTCGAACACCTCCCAGCATCTGGCCACCCTGCGCGACCGCGGGCTGATCAAGGCCGACCGGCAGGGCAGCAACGTCGTGTGCTCCCTCCGGCACCCCAAGATCGTCGACGCCATCGACCTCCTCCGCCAGGTGATGGCTGACGAACTCTCCCGGCACCAGGTACCGCGCTCTCGCCGCCGGCGTGGGACATGACCACAGGGAGCCATCCGATGTTCCGGGAGAACAAGCGACTCGCCGTAGATGGCCGCAATGACCGCTGGCGATATTCATTCGCTGACTGACGGCTGCCCGCCTATGGTTCGCGGCATGGTGGATCCAGAGATTCTGGGCTACTACGGGCATGGTTTCGAGCAGGACCGGCTGGCCGGCGGCCGGCACTGATCCCGGCGCAGTGGCCACGGCGGTGCTGGCCTGGGCGCAGCGCCACCCGCTGCAGCTGGCCGCCCTGGCCACGGTTGCCCTGTGCCGCCCGGTGGCCGATGACGGGGTGGGTTCGCTGCCGGCTCCTTCGCCACCGTAGGAGGGTGTCTTCAGGCCATGGCGTGCTCGGCGGTCCAGGCGTCGACGAGGTCGAGCATGGTGCGAGGGGGCTCGGGGGGCACGAAGCCGAGCATGTCCTGCAGCAGCGGGTGGACGGCTGGATGGACGCGGTCGTGTTCGAATGCCTTCCAGTCGTCTTCGCTGTGCCATACCTCGACGTAGCGCAGGCCGGCGTCGGTGCGGTAGGCGAGGTGCGCGATCAGGCCGGGTGGGCGCTGCGGGCCGATGCCTTCCTTGATGCGGGCGTAGATCTCGGTCGTGATCGGCACCTCATAGGTGAACGCGTAGGTCATCCTGGCCTCCGATATTGATCCTAAGATACTTCGGATTGATATAGGTATACTGTTCCACCGTGCAGCCCCCCGTCAAGAGGCGATACGACGCACGCAGGCGACGCGAGGCGGCCACACGCACCAGGGCCGCGATCCTTGACGCCGCCCGGCAGTTGTTCAGCGAGCGCGGCTACACCGCGACCCCGATGACGGCAATCGCCGAGCTGGCGGGCGTGGCACTCGACACCGTGTACGCCTCGGTAGGCCGTAAGCCCGAACTGGCCCGCCTGCTGATCGAGACAGCCATCTCCGGCACCGGCGAGGCTGTGCCGGCCGAAGACCGCGACTACGTGCGGGCGATCCAGGCCGCCGACGACGCCGAAACCAAGATCACCATCTATGCCGCGGCGATCCGACGGATCGCCGCCCGCATGTCCCCCCTGCAGGCCATGCTCCAGCAAGCCGCGCCATCTGAGCCGCAACTGGCCGCGCTGTGGCAGGAGATCGCCGAGCGCCGCCATGCGAACATGCGCCGGTTCGTCGCCGATCTCGCCACTGTCGCCACCTTGCGGGTGGAGCCCGGCGAAGCCGCCGACATCGTGTGGGCCACCAACGCCCCCGAGCTCTACCGGCTCCTTGTCGGCCAGCGCGGCTGGACCCCCGAGCGCTACGAGCACTTCCTCGCCGACACCTGGCGCCGCCTGCTGCTCCCCGGCTGAGCCACATCCCGTCCCAGGCATCACCGGGCGGAACCGGGTCCCACCGCAAACACGGGTTCCGCAGAGACGGCTTGGGCAGGTCTATGATCCGGGCATGACTGACATCGGCACACCGTGGATCGCTTTCGACTCCAGCGCCCCGGGTACGCCCGCGGAGTTGCTGGACCGGATCCGTGACAAGACCGCCGACACCTGGGTCACGGTGGAGCCCATGCCGGCCCCAGCTGGCGGCGGGCGGTTCCGCCACAAGCCTGCCGATAGCCCTTACTCGGCGACGATGTCACCCTACGCCGCTGACGAGGAGCCGCACGTCCTGCTCTACCTCGTCTTTCCCAAAGGTGCCCGCTTCAGCGAGCGCGTCGGCCCGCTGCCGGATGTGGCACAGCTCGATGACGACGGCCGCGACGACGCGACGCTACGCGTGCCGCTCGCAACGCCGTCCGGTGAGGTCGCCGCACTCGCCATCGGCCTGCTGCGCGGCTGCAGTGGCACCGACCTCGGGTCGAGCTGGCGCGCTGGCATTGGCGACACCACCATCCCGCGGCAGTCGACCACGTTCGGCTGAGGTCAGCGTGCCCGAACCCGGGACCTGCGCCCAGATTCCCGCGCCCCGGCTCAACCATCCGCCTCGCGCCTGGTGCCGAGGGCGCGCGAAAGTACGGTGACCCGGTCGCGGGCCCCGGTCTTGGCGAAGATCGACTTGAGGTGGTCCTGGATGGTGTGCTCGGACAGCGACATCTGGCGCGCCATCGCCCGCGTGTCGCTGCCGGTGGCTAGCAGGCCGAGCAACTGGTGCTCGCGGGCGCTGAGACCGAAGACACGGCCGAAAAGCTCCAGCCGCTCGACGGCTGATGCCTCCTCGATCGTGACCACAAGTGTTGCCGCGCCGGAGGGCGCCGCCCCTGGCTCTTGCTCGCTGGTAGAGAGCCTTGCTGCGCGCAGGGTGAGCCAGAAGCCGTCAGCCAGATGCGTGCGCGTGGAAGCCGGGTGCGTGTCGACGCCTTCCTCGGTGGCGATCAGCTGGGCGGCGACGTTGTAGACGCTCGCCGGGATCGCCCGCTCGTCGGGCTCCGGCGGTAGCAGGACGTTCAGCCAGGCCTGCGAAGCTGCCGTACGGCCGGTAATCCGGAGATCGTCGTCGAGCGTCAGCACGACCGGCCCGGCTTGGTGCCGCTGCGGCATCGCCGACTCGATGAACGTTCGCGCCTGGCTACGGCGCAGCGCTTTGGTCAGCGGCGCGTTGAGACTGGCGATGAACTCGGCATCGGCAGTGCTGAATGGCTCGCGGCTGTCGTCACGCCACAGGTCGAGGAAACCCCAGCAGCCGAACCGGTCCGCGAAGACCGTCGAGGCCACGTCGCCGATAGCGTACCGGCTCAGCACATCGCGCCACAGACGGCTTCGGGCCAGGTCGCCGTGAACGGTGCTGTGCAGGAGCGCGACGGATGAGGCCTGCTGCCGCAGAGCGGTCCAGCGATTGACTGACGTGGCGTACTTCGCCTTGATGAGCGCCGGGAGCTCCGCCATGCAGGGAACGTCGGCCAGCGGCGCGGCGCCTACCGCGGTGACCGGGTCGGTGAGCAGCCAGACGTAAGCATCGAAGACGACTACATCGCGCAGGACGGTGAGCACCTGCCGCCGCAGGGTCCTGTCATCGAGGGATGCCGCACCCAGGGCCTCGATGCGCACGCGGGCCTGGGCCCGCGCCCAGTTACCGGCCACCCAAGGAGCCTATGCCCAGCGAGATCATCATCCGAGTCCCGCCAGGTAGCCAGTTCATGACCCCCAGATATCCGGGATACCGCGAGCTCAGCAGCCGGCCTAACGTGACGGTCAGCAACTAAGACCAAACGTAACGGAGAAACCCATGACGACCCTGCGGATCGAGCACGCGATCAGCGACTTTCAGCTCTGGAGGACCGCGTTCGACAGCTTCGCCGATGCGCGCGCTAACGCGGGAGTGCGCAGCTTCGCGATCCGCCAGCCCATCGACGACCCTAGGTACCTGATGCTCGACCTGGAGTTCGACTCGGCCAGCCGGGCGCAGGCGTTCGCCACGTTCTTGGAGCAGCATGTCTGGTCGTCGCCGACGGCGTCGCCTGGGCTGGCCGGCACACCGCAGACCCGGATCCTCGACCTGGTGCCGAGCGCGGAACGCTGACTTCCGGGGTGAGTCTAGCTGCGGGCCACCACCTCATAGCTTCCGTGCGCGGCCAGTTCCGTGCCGGATGCGGCGGCAGTCGAGGCGCGGCTCTGCTCAGCGGACTTGCCGGTGGCCCTGGCGGCGTCCTGGCGCCACCGCCGCGGTCCCGATGACGGCACTTGATAGAATTTATACACTGTGCAAGAATAGCGAACGATGATAAAGACTACTGTGGCGACAGGCTGGCGCGAAGCACGCCGGCGCTCGGCCCGCGATGCGATCGTCGAGGCCGCATGGGCGCTGGTCGGCGAGGAGGGCCTGGCCGGGCTGTCGCTGCGCGACCTGGCCCGCCGGGCAGGGATCACCACGCCGACCGTGTATGCCTACTTCGACTCCAAGAACGCGATCTACGACGCCATGTTCGGCAGGGCGGCCACGCAGTTCGCCGAACGGATGGCCGAACCGTACGACAGCGATGACCCGCGCGAGGCTCTCGCGGCCACCGCGCACCGGTTCGCCGGGTTCTGCACCAGTGACCCGGCGCGCTACCAGCTGCTGTTCCAGCGCACGCTCCCCGGATTCGAGCCATCAGCGCAGTCCTATGCGCCGGCGATCCGCGCCCTGGCGAGCCTGCGCGAACTGCTCACCAGCAACGGGATCACCGAACCCCGGCATCTCGACATGGCGACCGCGCTGGTGACCGGCCTGGTCGACCAGCAGGTCTCCAACGACCCCGGCGGGGACCGCTGGATCCGCCTCATCGATGAGTCGATCGACATGTTCCTCGCCCACTGCCAGCCCGGCCGCGCCCGCCGCGCGCCCAGGACCCGCACCGCCCCAGCCAACGGAGCCCCGCAATGACCATCACGGTCATCGACGTCACGACCATCGAACCGCTAACCCATGACGAGGCGATGCGCCGCCAGGCGCACGAGCTGGACCGCACCCTTACGCTGCTCCGGTCGCTCGACGGCGCAGCCTGGACAGCAGCGACCGACTGCCCAGCATGGGACATCCGCGCGATGTACCAGCATGTCCTCGGCGCGTGCGAAGCGGGTGCGTCCATCCGCGAAAACGTCCACCAGCTGCGACAGGCCCGGGCCCACCGCAAGGAGCACGGCGGGCCGCTCGAAGCCGCGCTGTCGGCCGTGCAGGTACGCGAGCGTGCCCACCTCAGCCCCGCGCAGATCCTCGAGCGGCTCACGGCGATCGCGCCGAAGACCGTGCGCGGCCGCACCCGCACACCAGCGCTCCTGCGCAACCACGCAAAGCTCGCGGTCGACGGACCGGTGCATGAGACCTGGAAACTCGGCTACCTCATCGACACCATCTACCTGCGCGACCTGTGGATGCACCGCGCCGACGTGGCCCGCGCCCTGAACCGGTCACTCGAGCTCACCCCTGACCACGACGGCCGCATCGTCGCCGACGTCGTCGCTGAATGGGCACGCCGCCATGGCAAGCCCTTCGTCCTCGACCTCACCGGCCCGGCCGGCGGAACGTACGCCCACGACCCGGACCTCCCCGAGGCCGAGCCCATATCGCTCGACGCCGTCGACTTCTGCCGCACCCTCGCAGGTCGCGGACACCCAGCCGGCCTGCTCACCACCATCGTCCCATTCTGAGAACCAGACCCGCGACAGGCCACTGCGAACAACGACTCGATGCTCTGACCTGCTCGGACGCTCAACCAGCTCTCAACCACGCGTCTTCGAGGCGGTTCATCAGACCGCTCCCCAAAGCGGACGGCTCACCACGCTTGACCTGGGGATTCTTGGTGGCAGGCGTTGGGTTCGAACCAACGTAGGCTAAGCCGACGGTTTTGCAGACCGTTTTCTGACCGGCGGGCTGTCGCGGGCGCTGGCCTCAGACCGGCTGCTGGTCCATGACCGGGGCTGGGTGCTGGCAGACCTGGCGTGCGCGATCGCTGACGGCGCCGAGGTGATCAGCGACTTTAGGGTTATGGCCGATCAGGGCGCCCTGTTCGGCCCGGTGGCCTCGGCGCCGACCTGCTGGCGGGCATGAGTGAGATCGCCGCCGGGGGCCAGCGGGTGGCTACCCGGGTGACGGGTGCGGTGAACGCGGCGCGGCGGGTGGCGTGGGCGGGCATCGAGGCCCGCCATGGCGCGATCCCTGGCATCGCGGTGGCGGATAAGACGCTGGCGGGCGTGACCGGGCTGCGGCTGGATGCGACCGTGGTGGCCTGCCATTCACCACAGCCGGGACCAGCACATCACCCTTGCGCTCCCATGCCTCGGCCAGGTGCGCCCGCAGGCGGTCAGGCGGGGGCTGTTCAGTCAGAGCGTCCAGGCCGTCAGCGTCCAGGATGAGGTGCGCCGGTCATCCTGCGGCCATGCTCGGGCTATCCCCGGCCTCATCGAACGCGGCGATCGCATCTTCCCGGACTTCGGGTTGGACCGGACCCGCTTGGGCGTCCCACCGATCAAGAAGATCCCGCAGCGTTGCCAGCCGACCCAGACGCTCGACGTGCTCGGCTAGCGCAGTATTAACGACGGCGGATAGCTTCTCCTCGCCGCGGCGGCGGCAGGGATGACGACCCGGGGGGGGAACGCCGGAACCCCGGAACTCGGCCAACCGTCTACAGCTCACGCGAGGGTCGCTGATTGGCCTAACATCAGCTGCCGTGCCCCTGAACCGGATGAACCGCGACGAGTTCTTCGCCAAGCTCGCAGGCCTCGACGAGGACAGGATCAAGAAGGCCCTGTGGAACCTGTACTGGCGGGGCCCGGCGCAGCTGCGCGAGCGCATCGAAAGCGAGCTGGATCCCGCCCAGGACGCGGCACGTAAGCGCGTGGCAGCCGAGCCGCCCGACCCGGACACCGTGCTGTGGGAGGTCCGCGACTTCGCCGAACTCGCCAGGGCGGGCGCTTACATGGCAGGGGACCGGCGCGTCTCCCCGAAGGAGCGGACGCGCTGGCGGCTGACGTTCCGCCGGCTGGCAGCCGACGCGCTAGCCGCGCTGCGCCACGAGGACTGCGGGCCGGCGGAGGAGGCTGTGGCGATCCTCATTGATCTCGCCTGCGAGACGAAGCGCTTCGACTACTTCCGGTCCGAGGACCCGATGGAATCGGCCCAGTTCGTGGTCTCCGACGCGGTCGCGACGCTCTGGGAGTTCGTGCGGGAGCGGCACGGGTTCGCCCGGTTCGCCACGGTCGCCGCGGCGCAGCTGCCCAGGTGGGAGTCGGCGTACGGCTGGTCCCGCAGCGGGTGGGGCAAGCTGGCCAAGAAGGAGACCTCGCTCGCCACCGTGCTCGGCCGGACGCTGCGCGCTCCGGATGCGTGGACCGCGTTCGCGGACACTTACCTGGACGCGCTGGACCAGATCGCCCGCGCAGAGGCCGCCAAGCCCGCGTCCCGGCCGTCGTACAGTCACCCGGAGTCGGACTATCGCCGCAGCGACCGGACCCGCGACCTCGCGGAATGGCACTCGCTGCTGCTGGAGCGCCTGGCAGGGTCTGAGGCCGAGGACCGGCTGGACCGCCTCGCCGGGCATCCAGCTCTCGGCGGACCCGAGCTCACGTTCGTCCAGGCGCGACTGGCCCAGCTACGGGGTGACACCGACGCCGCCCGCACGCTGGCGGAGGAGTGCCTGGGCAGGCTGCCCGGGCATGACGGGTTCGCCGACTTCGCCGTGCAGATCGGAGCGGAACTGCCCGCATCCACCAGGGACAAGCTCGCAGAGCGGGCAAGATGGCCAGCCGCCACCGCACCCGGCTGACCACAGGTCAAGTAGGGACCGATCGTCCACTCGCAGTGACCGCGGACCCGCAATGAAGAACCTGCCGCACATCAATCAATCGTGATCGCGCGGCAATTTCACCTCACTTACCGGCTGCATCCTTGAGCCGGGCGGTCGCGCGTGCCCTTTGCTCGGCCGGGTCAAGCGACATCGAGGAACCGGCGCTGTAAGTCTCTGGCTTGTCAGTCATCACAATGTCCGACATCCGCCACGCGATCGAGCACCCGGTCGTGGCGGCCGACATCGATCCTGACACCGACCAGCTTCATCGACAGTTGCACGCACGGGCCGGGTCATCACGGGGTATTGGCACGGCCGGATCACGGCTCGGGCACCCGCGCCCGGTCGTCGCCGTAGGCATGGCGCACCTTCGCCGCCAAGGACACAATCGCCTGCTCCCAGGTGGGCTCGGCCACGTCAAGGCTAGGGTCGTGCGACGGGGTGCCGCCGACCCGGAACCCCGTCCTGTGCTGCACTGGAACGTCCAGCGGCCACAGAACTGGCCCGTGCTCCATCCTGACCTCGAGCCTGCCCTCCGACCAGCCTAGGCTGACATCTAGATAAGCGAGGCCATCGCTGTCGGACAGCCACCCCTCGGCCTCGATCCGGGCCCAGATGGCCTCGTCCACTTCATGCGGGTCGATGTCTGCCAGGTCGGCCGGCACAAGGTACAACCAGAAGAGCGGATGTGCGGTCAGGTAGCGCCATGTCGCGAGCACGTCGGCTGGGTTCGCCGCGTACGCGCCGACCGTGTTCGCCCACTCCTCAGCGCGGTACGCGGCCAGTTGCTCAGTGTTCCGCCGCCGCTCTTCCCGGGTCGGCGGCCGCATTGTCCAGTTTCGTTCTCCAGGCCGCTGAAACAGGGCTGAGCCGTTAATCGTGTGCCAGCGGGTGCCGTCGCCGTCGATCCACTCTCTCGACTCTGGCTCGTCTTCCAGCACTGGGCCTGCGACTAGCCCAACTCCGGGCTCGATGCGGATCCGGTTCCCAGGCATCGCCCGGCGCGCCACCATCGCGTCCCGCTCATCGAAGTCGCCCAGCCAGTACAGTTCTCCATCATGCAGCTCAGTGCGCTCGGCGCCCATGGGCCAGCGCTCCAGATGCGCCGCGGTATAGGGCTCCCGCGGCCGAGGCAGGTCTGGTCCAGCCATATCAGCCAACCTTGCTCTTCCGCTGCCCGCAGTCCGGACAGAACAGCCTTGCCCCTTGGTGTCCGCAGCCGACACCACGCAGGTGATCACGGATCGTCTGCACGACGAAAGCGATGTGGCCTACCGGCGCGTCACCAAGATCGGCATCGACGCCCCGCGCGATAACCTCGCCTTCCATGATCGGCACCGGCTCAGTGACGAACTCGCCGTCTTCGTCGACCCGGACCAGGCGCTGGGCGTACCTGCCGGAAGGCGCCAAATCAAGTTCAATCCGCCACGAGCCACTGCGGTCCCGGAAATAAAAGGTGTGGCCGTCGACGGTTCCTTCCCACTGCTCCGGCGCATAAGAGCCAGTCCGCCTGGCATCCACGCCTGGCTGGCTGGCCAGCCAGGCGTGGATCGCATCCTCCTCGCGCTGGTGCGCCGCGCTCAGCTCGGCGGCCTCAGGGCTATCCCACCATGCCTGCCATCTCGCCGCCTCGGCGGCGCGGCGGTCCCCGTCCCAGGTGCATCTGCAGTCGAAGCCGTCACCATGGTATGAGGAGAGCCGCGGATGACAGGAGCACGCGCACTCGTTGCCGTCGGCATCGCGGGGATCGAACAGCGCCGCGATCACCCTGCGTGCAGTAGCCTCGTTCACCTCGGCGGTGGTTATGAGGTGGCGCACATAACGGGCGGCTAACCGGCGGCGCCCGGCTTCACGCTCCGCCTCACGGCGGGCGCGCTCCTGCTCGCCGCCGCCAAAGTCGACGATGTAAAGGTCAGCCACGGCGCAAAGGTACTCTCCGCGCGCTCCCCGGGCATTTGAATATCCACCGTGGGCCGTCCTCGATACCGATGTCGCCTCGCTGCTGCATCGGCGCAAACTCACCGGGCCGCCGGCCACCGCCTGGTCGGCCGCGAGCCGCTGATCACTTTCGTCACCTATGGTGAGCTGACCGAGCGGGCGGAGATCCGTCACTGGGGTGCCCGCCGGCGTGAGGAACTGGCGCCCTGGCTATCCGGCATCCCGGCACTGCCCGGCAACAACCACGGCCAGAACGCATCCTCCGGGGCAGCGCAGCCGCTACCGCTGGATGCTGAGACACAGCCGCCCGCCCACAACCTCGATCTTGTCCTGCGCGTGCATCCGACCGGCTTCTGCTACACAGGAGACGCCGACCCCTCTGCGCCAGGCGGGATCTCGGCCGTCTACCGCGACCTTGTGGCTGACGATGCCGGCGGGATGGGCGCCAAGGCCCGTGCCGCCGCGCTCGCGCGGCTCGAGACCGGGCCGGGTGGCCCGCCGCTGGTGGTCGTCGCCACCGGGCCGTACATCGGGGAAGGCTTCGACTGCCCGATCCTGGACGCCCTGTTTCTCGCCGCGCCGGTCGGATACAAAGGCAGCATCGTGCAGTGGGCCGGGCGGATTCTGCGCGCCTACCCCGGCAAGACGTCCGCGGAGGTCCACAACTATCACGAGGTGCGCACTCCAGTGCTCGCGGCAACCCACGCCAGGCGCGCTCCGGGATATACCACCCTTGGCTTCCCCGATCCTCGCCGGATCCAGTTTGCTTCTGCCTCCCAGGTCGGCGAGAAGGGGGGAGCGCGCTGGACGTCACCTGTGCCGATGATCCGCTGGATTCGCGGTGGCCAGTTCCGCGGCCAGCCGGAGCATCGTCTCGCGCTCCGAGGCAGGAAACAACTGCTGCGCCCCGCTGAGCATCCAGTCGCCACCAGCCGGGACGATCCGGGCGGTCATGAAGCACCCTGGCCGCATCGGCGCCAGGGCACCAGGCCCGGCATTGGCCCGGATACGGTAACTCGTCTCGTCAACCAGACGGGTGGCGATGATCGCATCCCCTGCCCGCTCGCGGATCTCGAAAACGCCCTCCACCACGTCGCGCCATCCCAGCAGCAGTTGGCAGTCGGCGTCGGTGAGTTCAGGATGCTCCGCTACGAACACCTCGGCCACCGTTCGGCCATCTGCCAGCGGTTGCTGCAAGATGAAACGGTCAAGCAGGTTAGCGAATTCACCCTCATCAGTGACCGTGCCGCCGGTGCCCTCGCTCACTGCCTTGTCAAGCCGGCGGGAAAACCGCCGCGAACACGCGAAATCAACCAGCTGACGCTTCAGCTCGCTGCAGTGCTCCAGCAACCCGGCCGCGTCCAGCGGCGCAGTGGCACTGGCCATTCCCGCCATCCGTGGCTCCTCACGGGCCGCCGTGCCGTCCGGGCCCAGCGCCGGTACGTACGGGATGAGCCCCCGCTCGAACGCCTCGACCTGAATCTCCAGCCGAACATGCCGGGCATCCACGGCAAGCCCGTTCACTTCAATGAACCAGATCAGCGGATTCTGCGCGGCCACGCCGGCGCGCTGGAACTCCAGTGAGAAGGGACTGATCCGCAGCAGGTCGCGGACCTGCCTGGCCTTGCTGCCCATCGTGCTCTTGGCCACACCGAACGCCTCACTGAGCTGGTCGGCCGTCACGCACGGCTGGCTCGCGGGGTCGAACAGGAAGTTGGCCTGGCCCAGCGCATACACCACCCCAGCCGCCCAGGTCGCCCGGCGGCCAGCAGCAAGCGGCGAGGGCCGCTTGCGCGCCAGCTTCGCCACCGCCCGCCGGGCCAGATCCGCATACTCCTCATCGAGGACCGCCAGGCACACCGCGTCGGTGATGCCGACGATCTCATCCACCACCGGCC
>DATKRG010000082.1:0-10726 GCA_035532275.1 Streptosporangiaceae bacterium
GGCCGCAACCTGTTAAGGGGGAAAGACATGCAGGAGATCATGGAGCTGAAACGGCAGGGGCTTGGGGTGCGGGCGATCAGCCGGCTGACCGGCTACGACCGCAAGACGGTGAGCAAGTACCTGGCGGCATCGGGCGAGGCCCTGGCGTATGGGCCGCGAGAGGTCGGGCCAGGCAAGCTGGACCCGTTCAAGGAGTATTTGAACCAGCGGCTGCAAGCCGGGGTGTGGAATGCGCAGGTGCTGCTGCGTGAGCTACGCGGACGCGACTACGCTGGCGGCTACACGATCCTAAAGAGCTGGCTGCAGCCGCAACGCCAAGCGGCGCAGACAGCGGCGGTGCGGCGGTTTGAGACGCCGCCGGGCAAGCAGGCGCAGGTGGATTGGGGCCACCTGGGGTCGCTCGCCCACGCGAAGGGCCAAGCCCAGATCTGGGGTTTCACGATGACGCTGGGTTATAGCCGGCGGCTGTGGGCCGAGGCCGCGACCGATCAGCGGCTGGGCACGCTGCTGCGGATGCACGAGGCGGCGTTTGCCGCATGGGGCGGGGTGCCGGAAGAGATCCTGTATGACCGGATGAGGACGGTCTGGACAGGGGTCGACGAACGCGGCGAGATCATCTGGAATCCGATCTTCCTGGACTTCGCGCGCTATTGGGGTTTTGTGCCGCGGCTGTGCCGGCCGTACCGGGCGCAGACCAAGGGCAAGGTCGAAGCCGGGGTCAAGTACGTGCGGCGCAACTTTTTGTGCGGACTGCAAGGGCGGGAGCCGGTGGGCCTGGAGGAGTTCAACGCGCAGCTGCGGATGTGGACGGCGGAGGTGGCGAACGAACGCATCCACGGCACGACTCGGGAAAGGGTGTCGGCGCGCTGGAACGCGGATCAGTTTGCGCTGCAGCCACTGCGTGGGCGCTTGCCCTATCCGTTTGTGGAGGAGGAACTGCGCAAGGTGGCGCGCGACGCCTACGTGGCCTGGGAGAGCAGCCGGTATTCGGTGCCCTGGCGTTTTGCCGGCGCGCAAGTCTGGGTGGTCGAGCGGGGCGCGGAGGTGGAGGTGCGCCACGGCGCGGAGCGCATCGCCGTGCACAGCCGGGCGGTGCGCCGCCACCAAGTGGTCACCCGCAGCGAGCATCACGAGGGCATTCCGCTCGGGGTTGCCAGCAGCGGCAAGACGCTGATTCATATCCAGGCCGGGGCGCCGGTGGTAGAGGCGCGGCCGCTTGCGGTCTATGACCAGGTTGCTGGCGGAGGTGCGCAATGACTACGATGGAGCGCCTGCAAACCACCCTGTCGTCGTTGGGGCTGAGCGCCATCGAAGCCCGAGCCGAAGCCTTGCTCGAGCGCGCCGCCAAGCAGGAGCCGGCCTATGCCGATTTTCTGCTGGAGGTGGTGAGCGCCGAGGCCGATGCGCGGCGGCAGCGCTACCTGAAGGCCCGGCTGCAGTTGGCGCATCTGCCTTACCTGAAGACCTTCGAGCAGTTCGACTTTGCCTTCCAGCCTTCCATTGATGAGCGGCAGATCCGGGAACTGCGCACGCTGCGCTTCATCCACGAGGCCTCGAACGTGATTCTGTTGGGGCCGCCCGGCGTCGGCAAAACGCACCTGGCGGTGGCGCTGGCGGAGGCGGGCATCCAGGCCGGCCAGGCCGCCTACTTCATCACTGCGCACGATCTGGTGGCTGACCTGGGCCGCGCCTACCGAGAAGGACGGCTGGACCGGCGTATGCGCGTGTACCTGGCGCCCAAGGTGCTGGTGATCGACGAGATGGGCTACCTGCCGCTCGACGACCTGGGAGCGACGATCTTCTTTCAACTGGTGAGCGCACGCTACGAGCGCGGCAGCATCGTGCTCACCTCGAACAAAAGCTACGGCGAGTGGGGCACGATCTTCGGCGACCCGATCATCGCCACCGCTATCCTCGACCGGCTGTTGCACCATTCCACCACGGTCAACATCCGCGGCGACAGCTACCGGCTCAAGGAAAGACGCAAGGCCGGATTGGTGCCGGCCCGCGAAGCCGAGCCTAAACTTTCCGAAGCCCCGGCCTCCGCTACGCCCAAAACGCGCCGCCAGGCGGCGCTGGGATCCGCTCCGGCCGGGGCTTCGGAAAGCCGTCTCTGAGGGGTTCTGGGTGGGGGATTTTTCGACCGGCGAAATGGGGAAATTTCAACCGGCGTTGACACCTCCCTCCATGCCCGTCTCCCACCGCCGCAATCTCCCCCACTGGGACCCGCACGGCCGCGACTTCTTCATCACCTGGCGGCTGGCCAACACCCGCCCGAGCCAGCGCTCTGGACCCCAATACCTGGCCGACCCGCGCATCGCCGCCACCGTGCGCGAGGTCTTGATACAGGGCGCAGCCCGCGGCGACTACCTCCTCCACGCCTGGGTGGTCATGCCCAACCACGTCCACATCCTGATCACAGCGCTGGCGCCGCTCTCCCGCATCATGAATTCCATCAAGGGCGTTTCCGCCCGCCGCGCCAACCGCCTGCTACAGCGCACCGGCCAAGCCTTCTGGCAGGACGAATCCTACGACCGCTGCCTCCGCAACGCCGCCGCCTTCGCCCACGCCCAAGCTTACCTCGCCTTCAATCCGGTCCGCGCCGGCTTGGCCCCCACGCCCCATGCCTGGCCTTGGTCCAGCTCCTTTATGGATGCCGTGGCACAGCCAATCCTGGCTGTGCGCAGCCTCCACGTCGGTCCCCCATTGCCGCTCGCCTCGCGGGGGTCGCGCCGCTTTGCCTGCTGGCAAAATCGGCGCGAAAGGCCGCGAAATTCCGCAGGGCGGCCCGCCCCCGGGAAGCGAATTCGGCGCGGCCCCAGCGAAGCGCAGCGCCGACTTGGGGCCCCGGGGCCCCGAGTCGGCGCGAGCACAAGCGGGACGCGCGCCGCAGGCGCGCTGGGGCCCGCGCCCACTAAAGCCAGCCTTCACCAGCCGTGGCACAGCCAATCCTGGCTGTGCGCACCACTCACCCGCCACTCACCCCAAGTCTCAACTCCCCGGCAGGAGCCGAAACCACCCGAACCCCCGCCAAATTCCCCACCACCCAGTCCGCCCCGGCGGCGCGCAGCTCTTCCGCCCCCACCGTCGTGGTCAGCCCCAGCACCCGCGCCCCCGCCGCTTTGCCCGCCTCCACCCCGGCGGCCACGTCCTCGACCACTAGGCACTCGCTCGGCGCGTAGCCCAGCAGCGCCGCGCCCCTAAGATACGGATCGGGCGCGGGCTTGCCGTGCACAATGTCGTCGGCGGTTACCAGCCAGCGCGGCCGCGGCAGCCCGCCGGCGGCAAACCGCGCCTCCGCCAGCGGCCGCGTGCACGAGGTCACAATCGCCCACCGCTCCGGCGGCAGCGCCGCCAGCAACTCCCGCGCCCCCGGCAGTGCCCGGATGCCCCCCACGTCGGCGATCTCGCGCCGCTCGATCTCGAGGTTTTCCGCCAGGTGGTCGGCCCCGGGCAGGTACTCGCGCACCGTGGCCAGGCTGGGCCGCCCATGGGCGCGGTGCACGACCTCGTCGGCTGCCAGCCCGTGCCGCCCCGCCCACCAACGCCAAACCCGCGCCACCGCCGGCGTCGAGTCCAGCAGCACCCCGTCCATGTCGAACAGCACCCCGCCGCTTACGATCTCCACTTCCACCGTCGTCAGCATCCCTTCAGTATGCCCTCCCGCCCACTACTCCAACTCCATCGGATAATGCCGATGGCCGATCGCTGGGGTCGCGCCGCTTTGCCTGCCGGCAAAATCGGCGCGGCCCCAGCGAAGCGCAGCGCCGACTTGGGGCCCTAGGGCCCCAAGTCGGCGCGAGCACAAGCGGGACGCGCGCCGCAGGCGCGCAGGGGCCCGCGCCAACCATTTCGGCGCGGCTGCGATTTTAGCCAAACGGATTCAGCAGCCCCAACCCGGCCAACGCAAAATCGCCGACGTTGCGTGTCACCAGCGTCAGGCCATGGACCTGGGCGGTGGCGGCGATCAGAGCGTCGGTCTTGTCCATGGGTCGCCCCCGCAGGCGGCAGTGCGCGCCGAGGCGGCCGGCGCGGTCCGCCACCGCCGGAGTCACGTCGAGCAATCGCCCCTCGAACAGGCGCGGGAGGTCGCCTTCCAGCCAGTCCGCCAAGCGTCGGCGCCGGCGTCCGGCGGGCAGGATGTCAATGCCGAAGCGAATCTCGGCCAACGAGACCGAACTGAGGAAGAGAAGATTCTCGTCCGCCTGTTCCGACCAGCGCCGGAGCCCGGCGTCGGGCTCCGGTTTGGCCCATTCCGAGACGATGTTGGTGTCCAGCAAGTAGCTCACAAGCGCGGTTCCGACCACGGCTGCTTTTCCCGCTCCGGCAGCGGACCAAGCCCGCGCAGCGGAGCCAACAACTGGGCCAGCGTGCGCGGAGCGCGGCCCGCCTGGGCGGACCAGGCCTCCGGCGAGACCACAAACGCCGTCGGCCGGCCGTGTCGCGTAATCACCTGCAGTCCGTGGGCGTCGGCATGGGCGATGAGCTCGCTCAGCTTGGCCTTGGCCTCCGCCACGGTCCAGGAGTGGCGCACGGCCCGTTGGCTCGGCGGCGACGGCTTCATGTGGACTATTATGGTCATTTTCGGCGCGGGAAGCAAGCCGCCTCAGGACGCCACGGCCGCCGCACCCGTTCGGCCACTCCCCCGGGTCCCCGCAGAACCAACCGCTCGCGGGGGCCGCGCCGCTTTGCCTGCCGGCAAAATCGGCGCGAAAGGCTGCGAACCGGGGTCCCCAGAGCCCGCCTCGGGCTCTGGGGTGGTCGTAATTCCGCAGGGGCAGACGCGCCCGTGGCGCGTCTGCGCCCCCGGGAAACGAATCCGGCGCGGCCCCAGCGAGGCGCGAGCATGCCGCCCCGCGCCGCTACAGCGGGGCGGCTCACAAGCGGGACGCGCGCCGCACCGGCCTGGCGCTGCTACAGCCGGGCCGGGCAGGCGCGCCGGGGCCCGCGCCCACCAAAGCCCCCGCCGCCGCACGGAAGCGCTACAATTCCGGTAGGAGTTGCGCCATGGCGGTCCCGGCGATTCTCAGCGATCCGGAAATCCTCGGCGGCGAGCCCGTCTTCGCCGGAACCCGCGTCCCCCTCCGCAACCTGTTCGACTACCTCGCAGGCGGGTACAACCTGGAGCAGTTTCTCGACGCCTTCCCGACAGTGTCGCCCTCTCAGGCAGTGGCGGCCTTGGAGGCGGCCCAGGCCGCCCTCAGCCAACATGCGCATATTGCTCGATGAGCAGTTGCCGCGCCAGCTTGCGCCACTTCTTGCCGGCCACGAGGTCAGCACGGTCCAGCAGAAAGGCTGGGCCGGTTGCCGCAACGGCGAGCTGCTGCGCAGCGCCGAGTCCGCTGGCTTCGAGCTGTTTCTGACCGCAGACCGCGGCCTCGAATTCCAGACCAACCTTCGCAGCCGGATACTGCGCATCCTCGTGGTGGTGACGCCGACCAACCGCCTGTCCGACCTAGCGCCGTTGGCGCCCAAGATCCTCGCGGCGATTCCTGGCGCCATGCCGGGCCGTGTCGTGCGGGTGGGACGCTAGCAGCCTTTCCGCCTATCCTGCGCTCCCTGTCCCCTGTCCCCTGTTCCCTGGGCCCTAGCTCCCCTCACGCGCCGCCGTGCGAATCAGCTCCGGCAAACACGCCCCCAGGGCCCCGCCCGGCACGCCCAGAGAGAAATACAGCCCCCGGTAGTGGGGATAGAGCCGCGCATACACCGCCTGCGCCTCCGCCCGCGGCTCGTAGACGGTGTGGTCCGGGCACACCGCCGCCTGCGCCTCTTCCAGCGTCGCCGCCCCGCCCGCCGCCAGCAGCGCAAAGCACGCTGCCCCCAGCCCGGTGGTCGCCCGCCGCGGCACCAGCACCGGGCGCCCCAGCACGTCGGCGTAGATCTGGTTCAGCGCCGGGTTCGCCTGCGGAATGCCGCCGCTGTGGATCACGCGCGCAAACCGCGCCCCGTGCTCCTCCATCCGCTCCAGGATCAGCCGCGTGTGCAGCGCCGTGCCCTCGATCGCGGCGAAGAGCTCGTCCTGCGCGGTGTGGTGCAGCTTCCACCCCAGCGTCACCCCGCCCAGGTCGGGGTTGACCAGCACCGTGCGGTCGCCGTTGTCCCAGCTCAGCCGCAGCAGCCCGGTCTGCCCGGCGCGGTAGTCTTCGATCCCCTGGCTGAGTTCGCCCACGCTCGTCCCCGCCCGCCGCGCGATCGCCTCGAAGATGTCGCCCGTCGCCGACAGCCCCGCCTCGACCCCGGTGTAGCCAGGGTGCACGCTCCCCCGCACCACCCCGCACACCCCCGGAATCAGCGTGGCGCTGCGCGTGATGCCGATCATGCAGGTCGAGGTGCCGATCACGTTGACCATGTCGCCCTCGCGCGCCCCCGCCCCGATCGCGTCCCAGTGCGCGTCGAACGCCCCCACCGCAATCGGAATCCCCGCCCCCAGCCCCAGCGCCTCCGCCCAGCTCGGCGCCAGCCGCCCGGCGATGCGGTCGGAGGTCTGCGGCTCCCTCGCCAGCTTCTCCCGCACCCCCGCCAGCAGTGGATCAAGCTCCGTCCAGAACTCCTCCGCCGGCAGTCCGCCGAAATCCGGATGCCACAGCCACTTGTGCCCGAGCGCGCACACGCTGCGCGCCGCCCGCGCCGGCTCGGTGACCCCGGCCAGCGTGGCGGCCACAAAGTCGCAGTGCTCGAACGCGCTGGCCAACCGCCCCCGCCCCTGGGGATTGTGCCGCAACCAATGCAGCAGCTTCGCCCATCCCCATTCGGAGGAGTACACCCCGCCGCACCAGGCCATCGCCGCCAGCTCTCGCCGCCGCGCCAGCGCCGTGATCTCCGCCGCCTCGCCCTTGGCGCGGTGGTCGCACCACAGGTAATACTCCCCCAGCGGCTGCATCGCCGCGTCCACCGCCATCACCGACGAACCGGTGGTATCGAGCGCCAGCCCCGCCACCTCGCCGCCCTCCAGCCCGGCCTCCGCCACCGCCCGCCGCATCGCCCGCGCCAGCGCCGCCATGTGGTCTTCATGCGCCTGCGTCGCCCGCTCCGGATCCTCGCGGCTGCGGTGCAAAGGATACTCCGCGGCCGCGGTGCCGAGCACGCCCCGTTCGCTGTCCAGCAGTGTAGCCCGCACGCTCAACGTGCCAAAGTCCACCCCCGCGACGATCACGCCCCGCCCCCCATCCCGTCTGCCCTGTTCCCTTCGTGCCGATGCACCGGCCACCCCAGGTAGCGGCAGCCCTCGCGCACCGCATCCGCAACGCGGGAGAAATTCGCCGCCACATGGTGCTCGAAGCCGTTCTCGCAGATGTAGCGCAGCAGCGCCGGCAGCCGCGGGATCTCGACCACCCCCGCCCCCCCAAACGTCTCCAGCGGATCGTCGGTGAACCGCCCCTCGCCCACGTAGCCCCGCACTGTGCCGGCGGTGTCGTCGGTGGAGAGCCGCAGGTAGGTCATCGCCCCCGGCTTCACCCGCCCCACCACCGTGCCAAAGGTGTTCTCCCGCCCCACCGTGCCGGCGATGATCGCCTGGAAGTCCATGCGCGTCGCGGTGAAAAAATGTTTGGGCAGGTTGCTGCAGTGGAAGCACACCGCCTTGTCCGCCTGCCCGCCGTAGTTGTTGTTCCAGTCCAGCAGCGCGCTCGCCGTGCCCGAGGCGCAGCGCAGCGCGTGCATGGCCACCACCCCGCAGACATCCACCTCGCAGGCGCTCGACAGCAGCCCCTCGCTCATCATGCTCATCAGCGTGCACGGCACCACGCCCAGGTTCTCCTCGATCGAGGTCCAGCACTGCACCGCGCTGATCCCCACCGCCGCCTGTTGCATCCACTGGTCCACCACCGCCCCCAGCTTGGCCATCTTCAGCAGCGCCGCCGCCGGCGTGTCCCCGGTCGCCACATACGCCCGGATCGCCGCCAGCTTGGCCTGCGCCTCCGGCGCCCCGTCGGGCATGCGCGCGATCCGCCCCAGCACCTCGCTCAGGTCCAGCGTCTCCACCGTGATGCCGTGCCGCTCCAGGATCTTCTCGCTGTAGCGCACGGTATTGAACGCCGCCGGCCGCGCCCCGATCGCCCCGATGCGCAGATGCCGCAGCCCCCGCACCACCCGGCACACCGCCGCAAACCACTCCAGGTCACGGGCAAACTCCCCATCCTCGGGCGCCACCGTGTGCGACGTCGTCAGCGAATAGGCAATGCCATACTGCCGCAGGTTGTTGCACACCGACATCTTCCCGCAGAAGCTGTCGCGCCGCGCCGTGATCCCCATCGCCGCCGGCTGGTCCGGCGTCGCCTGCACCAGCACCGGCACCCGCAGCCCGGCCAGCCGCAGCGTGTCCGCCACCGCCCGCTCGTCGCCAAAGTTGGGCAGCGCCACCACCACCCCGGCGATCTCCCCCTGGTGCCGCCGGAACAGCTCGGCGCAGCGCTGCGCCTCGGCGTGGCTCTCCACCGCCCCGTGGCGCGTCTCCTCCGGCGTCAGGGCCACCGCCTCCAGCCCCGCCCGCTCCAGCGCCGCCACCATCTCCCGCCGCCCCGCCTCCGCCAAATGCCCCGGAAAAAATCCGCGGTTGCCGACAATCAGCCCAATCTTCATGTTCGGTTTAGCCCTCAGAGGCTCCAACTACGATACGGACCATCCCAGCGCGGGCATCGCGGCCTTGCAGGTCACATGGAGAGGAACATCAATCCGCGGGAATTTCCCAAGCAGGCTCATCTTGATTTGGGCCAGGTACACGGGGCCCGGGAACAGGCCCGCTGTCAAGTTGGGTTCGATGTGAAACACCACCACCACCTTTTTTGCCCTCAGCGCAAGCCCCGCATGCTGGCGCTCGCTGGCCTTGCCTGCCTGGTTGAGGCTTGCAGGCAATAGAGCCGCCAGTGTGCAAAGCGTCTTCCAGACCAACTCCTCCATCAGCGGTTGTGTCTTGACGCGCAGGCGGGCGCTGAAATCCTTGGCTTCGATGAGGTAGAGCGTGCCGCCGTCCGGGGACACGGCAATGAGGTCGGCGGCCTTGATTCCATTCGCGAGCTTTTGGAACTCACCGCAAAATTGCCAGTCGTCGTATTTTGCCACCGCCCAGCCATCAGGGAACTCGAAGCGGAGAGAATCCACCGAGACGACTGTCATCGGGGCTTAATCTCCGTCAAATATTCATCCGCCTGCCGAATTTCTTCCTTCAGGGAGAGGATGTCACCGATTTCGGAGATCGAATCTCCTTGGTGCACGCGAGTCCCAGCGGCTGTCGCGCCCAATTCCAGCCCGAAGTAGCGCCGGCCATTCCGTGGCGGCTCCAGCATCTCCAGCTCTCTCAGCAGAAACAGGCTGTGTGTGGCGATGAAGACCTGGATTCCCGCATCGCAGAGCGACACAACGGCCCTCGCCACGGCGCGGATCAACTTGGGATTGAGGTTGGCTTCGGGCTCGTCCCAGAACAGGAACCCGTTCTCTAACAGCGTCCCGTTGGCGATTAAATAGGCAATCATGCCGAGCTTGCGCAGCCCTTCTGCAAGCAGCGGAATCTCGAGCGCCGCCGCCGCGGGTGACTCCGCCGGTGCTATCGCCTCGATAGCGCTTTCTGTGCCTGAAGCCGCGCGAGCCTCCTTGAAATAGAAGCGCCCGGTTGGCCTGTCAACGACGATCGTCCCGCCCATGGCTTCGCCGAGCGGGCGCAGCAGTTTCGCGACCCGCGCTTCCTTGGGCCCCCGCTGCAACGGAACTCCGAGCAGGGCGCAGGTGTCGCGCCAGGTCTCCTCGAAATCCAGGTAGTGCTGATCGTAGACGCTGACGAACTGGGGACCCAAAGTCAGCAACTCACGAGTTGGAATGAAGGCAGGCGTTGCCTCCAGGAATTCCGTAGGCGTCGTCTTCAGCGTAACCTCAGATGCACTGTCAGTGGAAAAGCTAAAGGCGACGTTCAGCGCGCCTGCGGTGAAGGTCAAGCCGACTTCAGCTCGAACCCGCCCCATCCGACGCCGCGCCAAGCGTCCGAGGCGCTCGGGCCGAAATACGCCGACGAGCTTGGAAGCGATGGCCCTATTCAAGGCGACCTTCGCCTCGGGGCTATTCGCGGCCTTGCGAGCGCTCGAGCTGACCGCCATCACCGCATAAGGCAATTTGAGGAGGTGGGTCTTCCCAGTTGCATTCTCGCCAACAAGAACATTGAGGCCCTTCGCAAAATCTAGCCTTGCCTCGGCAAAGGCAGTAAAGTTCTTCAATTCGAGGGATTGCAGAAATTGCTGCATGGGATCGACACTCCCACGGTAGTATAGCGGGCAGTGGGCCTGCCGTCAGCCTCGCCCGCGCTGCGGCTTCGCCTTCCCTGTCTGACCATAGCAGGCGGTCGCTCCGTGTTTGCGGGAAAAGTGCCGCTCGCGCAGCGCCCGCGGCATCCCCGCCTCCCCCGCCAGCGCCAGCGTCTGGTAGGCCATCTTGGCGATCGCCTCCAGGATCACGGCGTGGTGCGCCGCCTGGGCCGCGTCCCCGCCCCAGCAGAAGGGCCCGTGGTGGCGCACCAGCGCCCCGGGATAGCCCTCCGGGTCGAGCCCCGCCAGCGCCGCGCACAGCGCCTCCCCGGTCTCGGCCTCGTAGGCCCCGGCGATGGCCTCGTCGCTGAGCGCCGCCGTCACCGGCACCGGCCCGTCGAAGTAGTCGGCGTGCGTCGTCCCCAGGCAGGGAATCGCCCGCCCCGCCTGCGCCCAGGTGGTGGCGTAGTCGGAGTGGGTGTGCGCCACCCCGCCAATCG
>DATKRG010000083.1:0-16741 GCA_035532275.1 Streptosporangiaceae bacterium
GGACCGGCTGCGGCCGGGCCGCCTGGGCATGGAGCGGGCACTGAGCCTGGCCGGGCAGGTGCTGGCCGAGGCCGGCTTCGAGCCCTGCCGGGACAGCCCGGCCCAGCTGACCCTGCGCAACTGCCCCTTCCACCCGCTGGCTGGCCAGGCCCCGGATCTGGTGTGCGCGATCAACCATGCCTACCTGGGCGGGCTGCTGGAGGGCCTGGGCGCCACGGCCGTGGCGGCGGTGGCCGACCCGCAGCCGGGGGCGTGCTGCGTCCGGCTCTCCGGCCGGGCGGCTCCCGGAAGCTAGAACACGGCCCAGGACGTGAGCGTCGCCGGCCTGGACACGGACCGGCCGGTCATCCGGTTCCGCCACGACGGCCGCGACGAGGCCCTTGCGTGCGATGTCGTCGCTGGCTGCGACGGGTTCCACGGGGTGTGCGCGGCCGCCACCAGCCTGGCGGAGAACTACGTCGGCGCCTCGCGGCCGTGGGCGGGCAGCGGGGGCGCCGTAATTGGACCGCCGGGCCGGGGCCGATCGGCAGGGCGGCCCCCGGCCCGGCCATCGGGAAGAGCCGGCCCCGGCCCGGCTCGCGGGAGACCTGGCGCCGCCTGCCAAGTCGTGACTACGGATATGGCCATGCTGAAACATCATCGATTCGGGTCGTGATCGCGACCCAGATCGACCACGTCCGTCCGGGCTCAGCCGCGTTCCATGGGCAGCCCCGCGGCAGCCGCGTTGGCGAAGTCGTCGTCGACGCTGACGACGCGGCGGCCTCTGGCGGCGAGCATGGACGAGGCGACCATGGAGCGGTAGCCGGCGCCGCAGTGCACCCAGACCTCGCCGGGCGGGACCTCGGCGAGCCGGCCCGGCAGTTCGTGCACCGGGATGTGGACCGCCCCGGCGATGTGGCTCTCCGCCCACTCCAGCCGCCGCCGGACGTCCAGCACGACCGGGCCGTCCGCCCCGGCGACGGCGGCCGCCAGATCCCCGAACTTGGCCAGCCGCAGTGACGTCACGCCCCGCCCGCCCGCCCAGTCCCCGGGCCGGCCGGTGGCGGCCGCGGCGGGCCGGTCGATGCCGATCCGGACCAGTTCCCGCTGGGCCTGCGCGACCTGCTCCGCCGACTCCCCCAGCAGGGTGAGTGGGGTACCCCAGGGGATCATCCAGCCCAGGTAGGTGGCGAACGTGCCATCAAGCGGGAAGCTGAACGTGCCGGGCAGATAGCCGGCCGCGAACGCGATCCTGTCACGCAGGTCGACCACCCACTCGCCGGCCTCGATCCGGCGGCGCAGTTCGGCCGCGTCGGCCGGGCGGGGCGGCGAGAGGTCGGGGCCGGCCGGCCCGGCGAGGTTGGCCGGGCCCATGTGCGCGTAGTAGGCGGGCCAGGCATCCAGCCCGGCCAGCAGCGACTCCACATAGGCCCGCTCGTCCAGGGTCAGCACCGGGTTGACGCGCTTCTCCGCGCCGATCGTGGACGACAGCGCCTGCGACTGGGTGGCCGAGCAGAAGCTGCCGAACCCGTGGGTGGGGAAGATCGGGGTGGTGTCGGGCAGTTCCCTGGCGAGCCGCTGGGCTGAGGCGTACTGCGCGTGGGTGAGCAGGTCGGTGCTCTGCGGGCCCAGCAGGTCGGTCCGCCCGGTGGAGCCGAACAGCAGCGACCCGCCGGTGAAGACCCCGGCCGCCGTCCCGTCCTGCTCCACGACATAGGCCAGGTGATTGAACGTGTGCCCGGGGGTGGCGAGCACCCGGACCCGCATGCTCACGCTGAGCTCGACCCAGTCGCCGTCGCTGACCGCTGCGCGGTCGAAGGAGACCGGGTCGGCCGCGTTGACCAGGTAGCTCGCGCCGGTGGCGCGGGCCAGCGCCAGCCCGCCGGAGACGTAGTCGTTATGCATGTGGGTCTCGGCGACGTGGGTGACCCGCACGCCCGCCTCCGCCGCCAGCGCCGTGACCCGGTCGATGTCCCGCTGCGGATCGATGACCAGGGCGGACTTCCCGTCGTGCACGAGATAGCTGCGGTCGCCGAGCGTCGGCGTCTCGATCGGGAGCACTTCCGCCATGGCAGGTCCTTCCGGGGGGTGCCGCACCCCTCCCCGCAAATGTACGATCATTCGTACCGGACAACAAGGCGGGCGGGAGGGTCCATGGCCGACCGGGCTGCGCTGGCGCCGCGGTCACTGGATCGCGGCAGCCCGCTGCCGCTGTGGGCGCAGCTGCGCGCCGACCTTGGCCGCCGGCTGGCGGCGGGCGCGTTCGACACCGCGTTCCCAGGCGAGCTTGCCCTGGTCGAGGAGTACGGCGTGAGCCGTCACACCGTGCGGTCCGCCCTGCACGAACTCCGCGCCGAGGGTCTTGTGGTAGCCGAACGTGGCCGCCGGCCCCGGCTGGCCCGCGATCCGATCACCCAGCCGCTCGGCACGCTGTACTCACTGTTCGCCCTGGTGGAAGCGGCCGGGCTGCGCCAGACCAGCGTCGTGCGGGCCATCGACCTGCGGGCCGACGGAGTGGTCGCTGACCGGCTGCGGCTGGAGGTGTCCACACCTCTGTTCCACCTGGAGCGGCTCCGCCTCGTCGGGGACGAGCCACTCGCGCTGGACAGCGTCTGGCTGCCGGCCGACCTGGCCGCACCACTGCTCGCGGCCGACTTCACCCACACCGCCCTGTACGACGAACTCGCCGCCCGGGCCGGGATACGCCTCGATGGCGGCCGCGAGCACATCCGCGCGCTCGTGCCCAGCCGGGCCGAGCAGCGCCTGCTCGCCCTCCCCCGGTCGGTGGGGGTGCTCGCCATCGACCGGCTCGGCTACGCAGGCGGCCGGCCGGCCGAGTGGCGGCGCACCCTGATCCGCGGCGACCGGTTCTCCCTGACCGCGGACTTCTCCTCCCGCACCGGCTACCAGCTGCACCTGGGCAGCCAGTACCTGGGCCTGCGCAACGTCGGTTAGCGGGCGCTGCCCCGGCCCGGAGCCGGGCGAGCACTCAGCCGAGCAGTTCGGTGTACAGACGCTGGTAGCCGGCGGCGCATCGCTGCGGCCCGAACTGTGCCCGCACCATGGCGTTCCCCCGCTCGGCCATGGCCTGCCAGCGCCGCGGCTCAGCGAGGAGCCCCGCCAGCAGCAGGCCGGCTCGCTGGATGTCGCCCGCTGGTACCCGGAGTACCGCGTCACCGAGCCCCGCGACCTGCGGCAGGTCACTGATGATCACCGGCCTGCCGGTGGCGAGCGCCTCCAGCACGATGAGCGGGATGTCAGCCTTGCCCGACAGCGTCCGCGGGATGAACAGAAGCACGTCGGTGGCGGCCAGCAGCCCGGGCATGTCGGCCACGTGGGCGCGGACGGTGATGTCGCCGAGCCCCTCGCGGTGGGCGAGCCCGGCCAGGCCCGCCGCCAGCGCCCGCCTGCGCTGCCCCGGGCGCAGGCGCATCGCCAGTACCAGCCGGAACCGGGCACCCGTCCGGCGGGCCGCGGCCGCCGCCGCGATCGCTTCGGTGGCCCCACCGCCCGGATCGTGGTGGCCGGCGAACAGCACCGTGGGGAGCCCTGTGGGCCGCGGACGGCGCGGCCATTGCGCCGGCGAAACCGCGGGGGCGATCACGCGCACGTCGCCGAAGCCGGCGTCGCGCAGCGCCTGCGCGGTCACCTGGGAGTACGCGACGGTCACGCCCAGCGGACGGGCCCGGCCGAGCAGACGTGAGTCCATCACGCCCGGCACGGTGTGGATGACCCGGCGGTACGGGAACAGCGCCGGCCACAGCCGGGACAGCAGCGGGAACCCGGTACCCACGGTCAGGATCGCGTGCACCAGATCGGTCTGCCGCGCGAGCAGGGCTCCCGCGACGGTGACCTGCAGCCGCTCCCCGGCATGGGGCATGCCGTCCCGGGACGCGATGGGGACCGGGTGCCCCCCCGCCAGCCGCGGCGTGCGGCCCCTGGCAGGCCACCGGGTGAACCAGGTGAACTCGGTGTCCAGGATCGTGCTGGCGAGCATGGCGGCCAGTTGCTTGTCGGCCCCCTCGCTGCCTTCGAGCGGGCTGCTGGTGAGCAGCAGCACGCGCCGTGGCGGTGTGCTACCGGCCATGGCTGGTCCCAGGCGGCAGCGGCAACTGGTAGAGCACGAGGTCGCCGTAGGTGCGCTCGCGGAACGAGAAGACACGCCGGCCCTGGCGGACGAGAGCGAGCACCTCGGCCGGGCTGAGATACACGTACCCCTGCGAGACCTCCGCCCACGGGACGACGACGTACCGGGCGCGCTCCCGCGACCTGTCGGCCGGTGTCACCCACCGGCCGACGTGGTATCTGCCGGGCAGCACCCACTCGGTGACGCCGCGCTCGTTGGTGCCGTCGATCGCGATGACCGCGGCGCCGGCCGGCACGTGCGCCGCCATGTACTGGCTCAGCCGCGCGTAGCCGTTGTCCGGTTGCAGCAGCCATTGCACGTAGGTGGCGAGGTTGAGGCCGAGCGCGAGGATGACCACCGCGCTGATCGTGGCAGTCCGCGGCAGCTCACGCCGCCGCCCCAGGTGCCCGCGCCAGAGGGTGGCCGCCACCGGTACCGTCAGCAGGCTCGGGACCAGCAGCAGGTACAGTTCCTGCTCCTCCAGGGTGCCGAGGGCTAGCGCGTAACCAAGGGTCACGGCCGCGGCGATCTGCAGGAGCGCCAGCATCCGCGGCAGTGGGCCGCCCCGGCGCAGCAACAGCACGAGCGCCGTGATAGCTAGCGCCAGCAGGGCATACGTCACACCGAAATAGGCGGCCTCCGCCGTCAGGCGGGCGGCGAGCGGCGGCGCCCCGGGCCGGTGGAACCCGGTGGCCTGGATCAGCCCCAGCAGCCGCTGGGCGCCCATGGTCTTGGCCTGCCACAGCGCGCCGATGTCCCCGGCCGCGGCCACCGCGGCCACATAGGCGGCGTACGTCGCCACGGCGACGCCCACCACGAGCAGTGTCACCGGCCGTCGCGGCCCCCAGCCGACCACGGCGGCGGCGAGCAGCGGCAGCATGGTGAGCAGGGCCGCCTCGTCCTTGGTCAGCATGGCGAGGCCGAACAGCACGCCAGTGCCGGCCGCCCCGGCGAAGACCCGCCGGGAGGGGGGCCGGCCGATCAGCGGGGCCAGCGCCAGGTATCCCAGCAGCACCCACAGCATCATCGCCGTCTCGAGCAGGACCCGGTCGTTCTGGCGGATGCAGTACGGATCCAGGGCGAAGAGCAATCCCGCCGCGGCGGCCGCGGGCAGCGAGCCTGCCCGCGCCACCAGCAGCACCAGCGCCACGGCGGTGGCCCCCGCAAGCACCGCGTTGAGCGCCCGCATCTGGTAGACCCGGGCGATCAGGTCGGGCTGGTGACCCAGCAGCCGGGCCCAGCCGGCTTCCAGATAGAAAAAGCCCGGCGGGTGCAGGAAGAATGGCTGCCCTTCGATCCGCGGCAGCCCGCCGGAGATGACGCTGTGACCGAGGTCGGTGTAGATGACCTCATCCCCGAAGAGGTCGAACGAACGGCCGATGGCCGCCAGCCGGATGAGCACGGTGACAACGCCGGCCGCCACGGCGACGAGGGTGGCCGCACGCACAGCGGGGGGGATGGGCCGGGCCGTCACCGGGCCCTGCCGGGTGCCGGCGGCCCTCACCCGGTCCCCCCGCTCGCCAGGCTGCCGGGGAGGAAGAAGATCTCGGGGACGAGCGGGATACGGCCGCCGGGGAAGAGCGCGTGCGCCTGGGTCCGGTAGGCCCGGACCAGCTCAGCCTTGGCGTCGAGCCGTCGCGACCATCGTGCCTCGACCAGGCCGTTGCGCCGGATGAAGGCCGGGTCGGCCGGATGCCGCTGGTTGTACGGGAAGTCGCTGTAGTAGACGACCCCGGTCCCGATGCCCTCGGCGGCGGTGCGCACCAGCACGTGGTCGACATGGCCACCGACACCCAGCGGTGCCAGCGCCAGCCCAGGGCCAGAGCCTGCCAGCCGCCGGATGAGGCGGCCCGCCTCGTCCAGCGTGTGCGCGTCGGCCGCCGCGATGCGCCCGGAGATGATGTTCAGCCGGTAGACCGGGTAGATGTGCGCGAGCTCGGGCAGCAGCCTCGCCCATCGTGACCGTGCCACCGGATGGGGCCGCAGCCTGAACTGCGCCTCGGTCAGCCCGGCATGGACGCAGGTGATGCCCATCGGTTCCAGCACCGCACGGTCTTCCGCGCGGCGCTGGCGGTACAGCGTCCGCGCATCAGCGGCGCCGACCTGGTGCAGGTAGCGTCGCGCCGACAGGGTGTACGGCGGTGGGGGAGCCTCGGTGAAGAGCGTCACCACGGTGACCCGGGTGCGGCCGCAGGCGTGGATCAGCAGCGCGCCGCAGGAGAGCGCTGCGTCGTCCAGATGCGGCGACAGCACGATGAGGGGAACACCGCGCTCGATCGCCGAGGTGAGCGGGTTGGTTCCGGGACGGGCTGCTACCGGCACGCCGCATCATTCCCCGGCCGCTCCGCCACGCGGCGCGGGGGAAGAAGACGCCGCACGAGTGCGAGATAGCGCTCCGCGGCCTCCTCCGGCCCGTAGTGCGCCGCGGTGGCATGCGCGGCCCGGCCCAGCTCACGCCGCTTGCGTTCATCGCCCGCCAGCTCACGCAGGTCAGCTGCGAGCGCGCTGACGTCGAACGGCCGGACGCGCACGTCCCCGTCCATCCAGCGCAGGGTGGGCAGGTCGAAGTGGATCACCGGCCTGCCATAGGACATCGCCTCCAGCGCGGCCAGGCCGAACGCCTCGGACCGGGACGGCAGTACCAGGAAGGCGCAGCGTTCCAGCAGGTCCTGTTTGTGCTGGCCGGTCGCCTGACCGAGCCAGCGGACCGCGCCGCCGGTGACCGCCAGCAGGACGGCGAGCTTGCGCTCCTCGGCACCGGTGCCGCTGCCCGCGAGCAGCAGCGGCATGGCCACGCCGCTCTGGCCGTACGCCGCGAGCAGCAGGTCCAGCCCCTTCTCCCAGACGCAGATGCGGCCGAGGAACAGGATGTGCTCACCGTGGCCAGGCAGCTGCCCGGCCAGTGGCCGTTGCTCGACACAGTTGGGGATGACCTGGACTGTCGCGGACCGGCTGTAGCGCCGGACGCGCGCGCGGTCGGCGGGGTTGAGCACCACGATGTCGTGGTAGAGGCGCAGGCCGAGCCGCTCGACCAGGAAGAACGGGATCCGGTACCGGCGTGACATCTCCTCGCCGCTGAGGTTCTGCGCCAGGCCCACGACCGGCGCTGGTGAGAACAGTGGCAGGAAGCTGGTGGAGATGGGCGGGGTGAAGCTCTCGATCCACAGGTCGTGCGGTATCCGCCGGGCCGTGAACGGCAGCAGCAGGTGGAACAGCAGCTGGCCGGCCCGCGGGCCGGCCCAGCCGACTGGCAGGTAGCGGTACCGCACCCCGGCCCGCAGGCTGGTTCCGGCACGCCGCCCGGCGGTGACGACCGTGACCTGGAAGTCCCGGGAGAGCCAGCGGGCCAGCCGCTCGGCTACGGCTGCACCACCGCCGCCGTAGTAAGGGTTGGCGGGGCTGTCGAAGGTCGAGATCACCACCTGCCCGGGGTGCTCGCCGGCCGCCTCCCCCGCTCCGGCCCGCGCGGCCTCGCTAACGGCCCGGCCGGGACCAGGGCGTGTCCTGGCTGCCCAGGCATTGCTGGCCAGTGCGGCCGCCTCGGCGGCGACCGCGGCCGGTGGCCGGGCGCTGGTATCCAGCCGGGCGCACGACGGCAGGCGCCGGGCCCAGCCGCGGTAGCTGTCCCGCCATGCCGCCAGCTCACCGCGGGAATGCTCACGGTCGCGTGCGGCCAGCACTCCCGGCGGCGCGTCCAGCAGCAGCACCAGGTCGTAGCGGCGGCTGATCCGGGCGAACAGTGCTGCTGCCAGTGAGCCTGGTGGCGGTCCGAACTTGGCCAGCCCATCCAGCGGCCCGCGGTCGGTGACGACCGCGGCCGGCCGCCCGTGTGCCCGCCGGCCGGCCGCCAGGCGAGCCCAGGCCAGCCGCACGGCCAGCTCGGTCGCGTCCAGCAGGGCGTGAGCCCGGCGCGGCCACGGCCACCGCCCCGCGGCGGGCGCGTGCGGCCGGCTCCTGCCCGGCACCACGCGTCGGCAGAGCACACACCCGTAGCAGTACGCGGTGGCCACCGCGAACCCGCGTGTGCCCAGCTCGCCTGCCAGTTCCCGGGCGAGCGAGGACTTGCCCGACCCGTCCGGCCCCGAGATGGCCAGGACCAGGCAGCGCTGGCGGCTCATACGATCCGCACCCGGCGCCGTTTGGCCAGGACCAGGGGGAGCCGCAGCGCTGCTTCCCGGGCCGCCACCCGGGTCTGCCCGGCCCGGAGCAAGTGATAGGCGTGCTCTGCCCCGGCCCGCAGCGACAGTGACACGGGGAGCGGCACCGGCAGCCCGAGCGGGACACCGCGGTCCAGGCGGTCGATGGCGGCGTCCACGACCGCAAGAGCACCGCCGAAACCGGCGAGCCACCCTTCCCGCCCCGCCTCCTCGTGCGCCGACTTGATCACTTCCGGGCGGAGCAGGTCCCGCACCGCGAAGAGTTCGGACAGGTCCAGGGCGAGGTTCTGGAACAGCGCGTGCGCGAGCCAGATCCGCAGGTGGTCAGCTGGTGCCGGGGCAAGGCAGCCGTGCTCGGTCTGGTGGGCGCAGGCCAGCAGGCGGTCTGTGGGCAGCACCGGGATGCCGAACCAGGAGACGCTGGCGTGCAGATGCAGCGCGGGTCCCACCAGTGGGTAGAGGTGGGCCTTGGTCGAGCGCTCGAGCCAGTACGTCGAACGGTGCACGTACCATCCGGACAACACCTTGACCGCGTCCTCCCACTGCCAGTCGCGCACCACGAGATCGAAGTCGACATGGACGCACTCGCCCGGCAGATCCGCCTTGATCAGCACTGAGGGGATGCCCGCCTGCTGGAGGCGGCCGGTCACCTGATGGAGGTTGCGGGCGAACAGGTCGTTGGCGACCTGGACCTCGGTCAGCACGTACGAGAGCTGCTCCGGGTAGGCGCGAGCGAGCCGGCCCTCGACCTGGTTGCGGAAGGCCACGGCCATGGCGCTCTGCAGTTCCGGAATGGTGGAATCCCGCACCCTGCCCCGCCATACCGCGTCGGTCAGCAGCGTCACCGCCGGCTGGTTCCTGATATGCCTCATTGCTTTCCTCCGCTGTCCGGGCGCCGCCCCGGCCGGGACCCGCTCGTCCCGGGATCCGGAGCGGCGCAGGAATACCGCACCCGCGCGAAGTCCCACCAGGGTCGCGGCCACCAGCCACACCAGCGGGTACGGCCGCAACAGGACGAGCAGCACGGTCGCCACGATCGGCTCGGCCAGCTGGACCCGGGCGAGCAGGCCGCGGCCCTGGCGGCGCACGAACCGGTAGCCCAGCAGCCCGAGCGCGGCCCAGGCGCTGAGCGCGGCGCCCACGGCCAGACCGGTGATACCGCCTGCCCACCATCCGGCCAGCAGCGCCGCGACGTACCCGACCAGGCCGACGCCCTGCCACCACAGGCAGGAGTAGTCGTCCGCGGCCTGGAAGAACGTCGTCACCAGGTTGATGCCACCCACTGCCAGGCCGGCGGCGGCGGTGAACTTCAGCAGCGTGGCCATCGCGGCGTACTGCGGTGGGAACGCCACCGCCAGTACCCGTGCGGGCACGGTCACCAGGACCGCGGTGAGCGGCAGCGCCACTATCGCGTACATGCGCACCGCCTTGGTGGCGAGCGCCCCGCCGGTGGCACGCTTCGACAGCGCGGGGAAGAACGCCGTCGCCACCGCGCTCGCCACGAACAGGGGGACCCGGGACACCGCGGCGCTGGCCTGGTAGCTGGCCACCGTGGCCCGGCTGGCCGGGAGCAGGGTGACCAGGACCACGTCGATCGCGGTGAGCAGGGTGACCAGTCCCTGCACCCCGGCGATGCCAAGTGCGCGGTGCCACAGGTCACGGTTGGCCAGCGAGGCCCGCCATGGCCGTCCGGAACCGCGCGGCACCGGTGGCCACCAGGGCAGCAGCAGGAGTGCCCCGATCCCGAACGCTGCGAGCGCGCCGGTGGCGGCCAGCCCGGCAACCGTCACCAGCAGCAGGCCTACGGTGATCTTCACCAGGGTCTCCCCGACGGTCAGGGCCGAGAGCGTGCGCATGTGCCCGCGGCCCTGCAGCCAGCCGATGGCGGGGGTGCCCAGGAAGATGACGAACGTGCTGACCGCCAGGGCGAGCGTGGCCGCCGGGCCCGCGAACCCGGTGCTGATCAGGCCGATGACAGTGCCCGCGATGAGCCCGGTCCCGGCGCTCGCCATCATCGCGAACCTGATCGCGGCGGCGCGTTCCGCGTCCGAGCGGGCGCGGGCCAGCGACTGGGCGAGCACCCAGGGCACGGACACGGTGGCCACAGTCGCGGCCCACAGCAGCAGGCCCTGGCCCGCGCCGAATCTGGTGTACGCGTCCACACTCAGCAGCCGGGTGAGCACCAGCGCGTAGCCGTAGTTGAGGATGCCCACGGCCAGGAAGGCCGCCGTGATCCAGCGGGCGCCGCGGGTGGCGATGAACTCGTCCGGGTGGCTGGCGCTGGTCACACAAGTCCGTCCTCGCCAGTGCCGCAGAGCACCTCTCTGGTGGTGGCCAGGCGCAGCCGGGCCGGCGGGGCCGCCGCCCGCCGCAGCGCCCTGGCCGCGCCGACCTCATCGCACCCGGTCAGCAGGATCCGCAGGCCGTTCTCGTCGCGGCTGAACGCATCGGTGACCCGCAGTACCCGCCGCAGGCGCCCAGCCGCCGTGTCTGCCTCGCCGGGCGGCCACGCCGCGACCGTCGCGAGGTCAATGGCCTGGCGCCGGGACGGGCTGCCCATGCTCCGGCGCGTCATCTCCGACACCAGCACCCGGGCCAGCCGCTCCGCGCTGGCATCCCAGGAGAAGCGGTGTGCCCACGCCCGGCACTGGCCGGCGATGCGGCGGTGCACGGCCGGGTCGGCAACTGCGTCAATGGCGTTCATCAGGGCTGTTTCAAGGCCGCGCCCGGCAGGCACGAGCCAGCCGGTCTGGCCGTCGCACACCGAATCCCGCAGGCCCGGAACGTCGTAGGCGACCGCGGGCGTGCCCAGCGTGTTGGCCTCCAAGACGGTGAGCCCCCACCCCTCCGCCAGCGAGGGCGCCACCGTCAGCCAGGCGCGGCTGAGCAGGTCGCGCTTGGCCTGCTCCGTCACCTCCCCGGGCAGGCTGACGTTGCGCTCCAGCCCGAGCCCGCGCACCTCTGCCATCAGGTCGGCCCGGGCGGGCCCGGTCCCTGCGATGTCAACGCGGAGGTCCGGCCAGCGGCGCAGCAGCGCCGGCACCGCTTCCACCAGGAGCCGCAGCCGCTTGTGCGGGACTAGCCTGGTCACCACGGCGATGGCCGGGGTGGGAGCCCGCAGGGGGTCGCTGGGCGGCGGGGTGTCGGCGCCGTTGGGCACGATGTGAATCGGTCCCCGCAGTCCCAGTTGGTGGCGCATCTCGGCGCGGGTCGACGGGGAGACCGCGACGAACGGGGCATCGCGGTACACCCGGCGGGTGACCCTGCCCTCCAGCAGGCGTCCCACGCGGTTGAGAGGCCAGCGGTAGTACATGTCGAACTGCTGCTGGTGCACGTGGTGGATGACGCAGACGACGGGCGCCCCCTCCGGCGCCCAGAACGGGGCAAAGAAGGGGATGCCGTTCTGGCAGTCCACGATCGCGTCATACCGGCGCCCGTATCGCTTCAGGTGGCGCCCGGCTGCCAGGTACACACCGAGGCGGCCTCCCTCCCGCGCGACGAGGTATTCCTGCGCCCAGTCGAACGGTGCCGCTCCCTCATACTCTGAGGTGAACAGGGTGACCAGCGCTCCGGCGCGCCCGAACCGCCGGGCGATCTGCTCTGTGTACGCCTCGGCCCCGCCGGCGCTGGGGTTGGACAGATCGCGCCAGTTCAGGAAGAGAATCCGGCGCCCGGCGAGCTTCTCCAGCGCGGACAACTCAGTAACCTCGCCGGTGCGCCATCCGGAGCACGTCGGCGGCGGCTCGCACGCCGTCGTGCAGCGCGTGCAAGGTCGAGCCTTCCTGGTCCGACCACACGACCGGGATCTCCGCGACGCCCACCCCCATCTCGCTGACCGCCCGGAGCAGTTCTACGTCGAAGGCGAACCCCCCGACATGAAGCTGCCCAGCGACCGTGCGCGCGAGGTTCCCGTCGAAGAACTTGAACCCGCACTGGGTGTCGGCGATATCGGGCAGGATCCGGTGTGCCATCTTCCGGAAGATGACGCTGCCGAGGAACCGGTTGCCGGTCTGGCGCTCGGCGTAGGTGGCACCGCCAACCCGGCGGGAGCCGACGACTGCCTGGCAGCCGCCTTCGAGCAGGGGCATCACGAAGTCGAGCGTCTCGATCGGCGTCGCCAGATCGGCGTCCATATAGCCGACGAAGTGGGCACGCGAGGTGAGGATCCCGCGCCGCACCGCGGCGCCCTTTCCCGGCTGGGCGCAGCCGATGATGTGGACTGGCACGGAACGGGACCGCAGCCGGCCCACAAGATCGACCGTCCGGTCGACGCTGCCGTTGTCGATCACCACCAGCGACGACTGATACGCCTGCGTCTCCAGGTACCGCATCATGCGGATGAGGGCATGCGGCAGACGGCGGGCCTCATCGCGGGCTGGGATCATGATCTCCAGATAGCAGGGTTCACGTCGCAGGTCGGCGGGCACCTGCCCCCAGTCCTCGGACACCTGCGCCAGGTCTGGTCCGCGGCCCGCAAGCCGCACGGTCGCAGACTCCATCACCGATCCCCCCTGTAACCTCACTCCTGGGCGGGACGATCGGGCAACCGTGCGCACCGGACCGATTGCACGTATCCCACCACCGGCCCCACTAGTCTCATAATGCTCATGGGGCCAGCTGCTACACATGAGGCGCAGGTCCTGATTGGCGTGGACCTATGGCGGCTGGGCCAAAGCGGCGGCAGGCAGCTAAAAGCAGGCAAGCACCCATCTATCACCTCAAATCGCTTTTCCCTGCTGCGCCGCGCCCGGCTCCGGGAATCAACTCGCGGCCGTCATGCCTGATCACCTGCCGCGACCCGGGCAGCCCGGCTGGGGCGTTTCCCTGGCGCTGCGGGTGGCGCACCCCTCCGCGCGGCGGGTGGCGGCCGGTGCTCCTGGCGGGACGGGAGGATGGTCCCAGGAAGGAGAGGGATGGACGGGCGCTGGGAGTTCTGGATCGACCGCGGTGGCACGTTCACCGACGTGGTGGCCCGCCGCCCGGACGGCAGCCTGGCCGTCCACAAGCTGCTGTCACAGAACCCGGGCCGTTATGCCGATCCCGCCGTCGCCGGCATCCGGCATCTGCTCGCGGTCCCGCCCGGGCAGCCCATTGCGTCAGAACGCATATCGGTGGTCCGCCTGGGCACCACGGTGGCGACAAACGCCCTGCTGGAGCACAAGGGCGACCCGACGGTGCTGGTCATCACCGCAGGCTTCGGCGACGCGCTGCGGATCGCCTACCAGGACCGGCCGGAGATCTTCGCTCGCCAGATCATCCGGCCGCAGATGGTGTACTCGCGGGTGATCGAGGCGGCCGAGCGGGTCGGCGCGGACGGCGAGATCATCGTGCCGCTCGATGAGGACGCGGCCGCCCGCGACCTGGCGGCCGCCTACGGCGAGGGATTCCGGTCGGTGGCCGTGGTGTGCATGCACGGGTACCGGTACCCGGCGCACGAGGCGCGGATCGGGGAGCTCGCCCGGCAGGCAGGGTTCACCCAGGTGTCGCTGTCCCACGCGACCAGCCCGCTGATGAAGCTCGTCTCCCGCGGCGACACCACGCTCGTGGACGCCTACCTGTCGCCGATCATCGGCCGCTACGTGGATGAGGTCGCCAGCGAGCTGCGCGGCGTCCGGCTCCAGTTCATGCAGTCCAGCGGCGGGCTGACCGACGCACACCTGTTCCGTGGCAAGGACGCGATCCTGTCCGGGCCGGCCGGCGGCATCGTGGGCATGGCCCGCACCGCGCAGGCCGCGGGCTTTCACAAGGTGATCGGGTTCGACATGGGCGGCACCTCGACCGACGTGTCGCACTTCGCCGGGGAGCTCGAGCGGCAGTACGAGACCCAGGTCGCCGGGGTGCGGATGCGGGCGCCCATGCTGAGCATCCACACCGTGGCCGCGGGCGGCGGGTCGGTGCTCCGCTTCGACGGCAGCCGGTACCGGGTCGGCCCGGACTCGGCCGGGGCTGACCCCGGGCCGGCCGCCTACCGGCGCGGCGGGCCGCTGACCGTCACCGACGCCAACATCATGCTGGGCCGGATCCAGCCGGAGCATTTCCCGGTGGTGTTCGGCCCCGGCGGCGACCAGCCGCTCGACGCCGCCGTCGTGGCCGGGAAGTTCGCGGCGCTGGCCAGCCGGATCGCGGCGGCGACGGCCGGGGCAGGCCGGGAGGGTGCGGGAGAGGTTGCCATGGCTACGGCCGGTGCCGCCGCGCCCAGCCCCGAACGGGTCGCCGCCGGGTTCCTGGAGATCGCGGTGGCGAACATGGCGAACGCGATCAAGAAGATCTCGGTGCAGCGCGGCTACGACGTGACCCAGTACGTGCTGGCGACCTTCGGCGGCGCGGGCGGCCAGCATGCCTGTGCGGTGGCCGACGCGCTGGGCATGAGCCGCGTCCTCATCCACCCACTGGCCGGCGTGCTGTCCGCCTACGGCATGGGGCTGGCCGACGTGACAGCGATGCGGGAACGGGCGGTGGAGGCACCACTGTCCGGCGGCGTGCTCGCGCAGCTGGACACCGTGGCCGCCGAGCTGGCCGCGGACGCGCTCGCCGAGATGGCGGCCGAGGGGATCGGGCCGGACCGGGTCCACACCGTGCGCCGCGCCCACCTGCGGTACGAGGGCACCGACACCGCGCTGCCGGTCCCGCTCGGCCCGGTGGCGCAGATGACAGCCGCCTTCGAGCAGGCGTACCGCCAGCACTTCTCGTTCCTCATGGGCGGCAAGGCGATCATCGTGGAGGCGCTGTCGGTGGAACTGGCGGCTCCCTCCGAGCCGCCTGCGGGCGGCCCGCCGCCGCCCGGGCAGGTGGGCGGCCGGGAAGCATCCGTTCGGCTGTATGCCGGTGGCCAGTGGGCGGACGTGCCCCTGGCGCGGCGCACGGACCTGCGCCCGGGCGGGCGGGTGGCCGGGCCCGCGCTGATCGTGGAGGACTTCGCGACCACGGTGGTCGAACCCGGCTGGCAGGCGGAGGCGACCGGGCGCGGGGACCTGCTGCTGGCGAGGGTGACGCCGCGGCCGGAGCGGTCGGTGGCCGGGACCGCGGTGGACCCGGTCATGCTGGAGATCTTCAACAACCTGTTCATGTCCGTCGCCGAGCAGATGGGCGAGCGGCTGCGCGCGACCGCGCACTCGGTCAACATCAAGGAGCGGCTCGACTTCTCCTGTGCGATCTTCGACTCCGATGGCGGGCTCATCGCCAACGCGCCGCACATCCCGGTGCACCTCGGGTCGATGGGCGAGAGCATCGCGATCGTCGCCCGCCGCAACGCCGGCCGGATGCGGCCGGGCGACGTGTACGTCCTCAACGACCCCTACCACGGCGGCACGCACCTGCCCGACGTCACGGTGGTCACCCCGGTGTTCGGTGAGTCCGGCGGCATCTTGTTCTACGTCGCCTCCCGCGGGCACCACGCCGAGATCGGCGGGATCACGCCAGGCTCGATGCCAGCGTTCAGCACCCGGGTGGAGGAGGAGGGGGTGCTGATCGACAACTGGCTGCTGGTGCGCGGCGGGGAACTGCGGGAGGCGCAGACCCTGGAGCTGCTCGGCTCGGCCGAGTACCCGTCCCGCAACCCCGGCGTCAACCTGGCCGACCTGCGCGCACAGATCGCCGCCAACGCCAAGGGCGTCCAGGAGCTCGGCGCCATGACCGGGCACTTCGGGCTGGACGTGGTGCAGGCGTACATGGGGCATGTGCAGGACAACGCCGAGGAGGCGGTGCGGCGGGTGCTCGGGGAGCTGCCCGACGGGGAATGCGCCTACGAGCTCGACAACGGGGCCGTGATCAAGGTGGCGGTCCGGGTGGACCGGGCGGCGCGGTCCGCGGAGATCGACTTCACCGGCACCTCGGCGCAGCTGCCCGGCAACTTCAACGCGCCATCCTCGGTGGCGATGGCCGCGGTGCTGTACGTGCTGCGCACCCTGGTGGCCGACGAGATCCCGCTGAACTCCGGCTGCCTCAAGCCGGTGCGTGTGATCATCCCGCCCGGCTGCATGCTGGCGCCCACGTACCCGGCGGCGGTGGCGGCCGGGAACGTGGAGACCTCGCAGGCGATCACCGGCGCCCTGTACGGGGCGCTGAGGGTGATGGCGGAGGGCTCGGGCACGATGAACAACATCACCATCGGCAACGCCCGCCACCAGTACTACGAGACCGTGGCCAGCGGGTCCGGCGCAGGGAACGGTTTCGCCGGCACCGACGTGGTGCAGACCCACATGACCAACTCCCGGCTGACCGACCCTGAGGTGCTGGAGTGGCGCTACCCGGTCCGGCTGGAGCGGTACGCGATCCGGCGCGGCAGCGGCGGGGCCGGGCGCTGGCGGGGCGGCGACGGCGGTCGCCGGGAGCTGCGGCTCCTGGAGCCGATGACCGTCACCACGCTGGCGAGCCACCGCCGGGTGGCGCCCTACGGGATGGCGGGCGGCTCGCCCGGCTCGCTCGGGCGGCACTGGCTGGAGCGGGCGGACGGGACCGTCACGCCGATGGCCGGGTGTGA
>DATKRG010000084.1:0-9904 GCA_035532275.1 Streptosporangiaceae bacterium
GATGACGGGCTCATCGTGCCCGTCATCCGCGATGCCGACCGCAAGACACTCACCGAGATCGCCCGCGAAGCGCACGACCTCACCGCCAGGGCGCGGGCACGCACGCTCACCCCGGATGAACTCTCCGGCGGCACCTTCACCATCAGTAACCTCGGCATGTACGGCATCAGGCAGTTCACCGCGGTGATCAACCCGCCGCAGGCAGCAATCCTCGCTGTCGGCGCAGCCGCCCGCCAGCCAATCGTGCGCGGTGACCAGATCACCGTCGGCACCACCATGACGCTGACCCTCTCCATCGACCACCGGGCCGCCGACGGCGCCACCGGCGCCGCCTTCCTCACCGACCTCAAGGAACTGATCGAGGAACCGCTGTGCATCGTGGTGTGAGAACTGGCCGCTCCTCGCAGCGGCGGCGGGCGCGCTCGGCCGGGCGAAGCGGCGGCCCCGGCCTCTGGGAATAAGCTTTTACACAATCTTTAATAGTAAAAATTAGTTAGACTGGGTCAAAAGGAGGTCCAGATGACCGTTACTTATGACGGCACCACCGAGCAGACCAGGGAGATCGTGCATCATCACGCAGTGCTGCGCCGCGGCCTGGAACAGCGTGCTGGCGCGCTCTGCGCCGCGGTTGAGGCCGGCGCCGCGCATGCGCAAGCGCTGGCCGCGCTGCAGAAGTACCTGGCAAGCGACATCCTGCCCCACGCCGAGGCGGAGGAACGTACCCTCTACCCGGCCGCGGCCACGCAGGCCCGCGGGACCCGCCTAGTCCGAACCTTGACCGCCGAGCATCGCGAGCTCGCTGGTCTCGTCGGCCGGCTCCAGCCCCCCACCGACGGCACTACGGCTGCCACCATCGCGGAATGGATCGCGACATTGTTCGCGGGCCATGTAGCCAAAGAAAACGATCTTCTCCTGCCCGCGCTCACCGGTTCCGGTGCCGACCTCGCGGCCCTGCTCGCGGACATGCATCACCTGCCTACCGGGGCGCAGACCTGACCGGCACGCCGTGGGCCGAGCCACCGCACGGGGTCGCCCGGGTGCTGGCAATTCCGCGTCCGGTCAGCTATCAACCTCCGTCTGCGGAAGGCTGGTGAGGGTCGGCCCGTCGCGGGCTGTCAGGTGGGCGATGCACAGGCTGGGCTCTACGAACGGCTCTAGCCGCTGCGCGGTGAGCGGTGCCCGCATCTGGGCAAGCGCGCCCCGGATCAGCCCGAGATGCAGCGAGCACACGACGTCCTGGTGCTGCTGTGCCACCTCCCGGAACGGGCACTGGTGCAGGCACAGCCGGTATTGCCTGCCGTCGGCGTCGGCCATGGCCTGGGGAGCGAAGCCGAGTTCCGCCATGATCTCGGTGAGCCTCGCGATGGCCTCGCCGGCGCCCGGCTGCTGGTAGGGGGGTGACTGGCCGGTGAGGTAGGCGCCCCATTCGCGCCCAGCCTCCTCAGCGGCCTTGCGCGGCTCTGGCATGGTGCCGGCGATGAGGCTGGTAAGTATCTCGGCGAATGGCCTGAGTCAAGCCAGCCGGGCAGCCTGGCGGGGCTGCCGGTCCTGATGGCCGGGCTTGCGGTCCTGGCCCAGTTCCTCCACCGGACGCGTGGGCGGGCCCGCTGCTGCGCCGGCATGCCCGGCCAGCCTGGCGAGATAGCGCAGTGCGTCAGCCCCGGACCGCAAGATGCCGTCCGGGCCGATGACCGCGGGGATCATCTGGGCGGGCAGCGCCAGCCAGCCGTCCCGCCACTGGCGTATCCGCCGCCAGCCGGCTGTGGTGAGCGGGCCGCCGTCCGGGGTGATCGTGCCACCGGACCGGCGCACCATGCGGGCCAGGTCGGGGTCCCGGTTCAGCACGCTGGGAATGTCTGGGCTCGCCAGCCGGTCACCGGTGTCGTCCGCCGGCCACATCAGGCCGGTCACCAGGCGGCGCACCGTGTACGCGCTGCTGATGTGCCGCCCTTCGGCCCAGATCGCGCGGAACAGGCGGCGCCGCAGCTCATCGGCCACACCGTCGGTAACCGCCTCGGCGTAGGCGGCCACCGCAGCGCCGGTGTTGCTGACCAGCGGCGGCGGTACTTGCGGTGCGTGCTCCCCGGGCAGGGCCAGTGCCGCGACCTCGGCCAGTTCGCCCTCCCAGGCGGCACGGTCAGCCTCTGAGCGGGTCCCGGTGACAGCCAGCCCGTGGTCATGCTCGACCGCCCGCCACTCGGCCTGCACCGTCCCAGCACGGGCCAGCCGGCCGGCCCGCTGGCTGGCCAGGTAGGAGTAGGGGCAATTGAAATCCCCGTAAATGATCAGCCTCATCGTCCCCTCCCGCAATATCCGGACGACCCGCCCGGGCCGGCCAGCACCGGGATGCTTTCCCGACGGCCCGGCTCACCTTTGCGGGGGAAGCCCGGCGACGAACGGTGTGTCGGTGCCCACCACGCCCAGCTTCGCGGCACCCCCGGGTGAGCCGAGTGGCTCATCGTGGCCAGGGAGAGGCTCGGCGAAGAACCGCAGGTTCTCCCCGGCGATGCCACCTGAAGCGTGTCACTCGCCCAGGGCTGTGCCCCCAGCAGGAAAACCATCTATCGTGGCACGATATGAGTTTATTACTATGTTAGGCTATGTCAAATTAGGGGAAGAATATCGTGTCACAACATATGTATGACGGCTGGAGTTGTGAGGTGTGAGGACGGGAAGCCGGTGATCACCGGCCTCACGTCCCCGCGGAAGGTCAGCTGAGCCCCATGAGCGGAATGACCCCAGGCGGCGCGGGCGGTTTCTCCCCGGACTGGGGTTACGGCCTCCCGGCAGATTGGACACGTCGCAGGACATGCAAAAGTTCTCCCTGGAAGCCCTGGGCCGTGAGTTGCTGGACCGGGCCGCCGCCGCCGGCGGAGGTCACACCGCGGATACCGTCGTCGGTGGCCATGAGCGGGTACTGCGCCAGACAGTTATTGCCATGCTCAAAGGCGCCGTCCTCGCCGAGCACGAAAACCCGGGCGAGGCGACCGTGTACGTCTTGCGCGGACGAGTCCGGTTGTCGGCGGGCGAGGTGTCCTGGGAGGGGCGGCCCGGTGACCTGCTTGTCGTACCTGACGCGCGGCACAGCCTCGAGGCTCTGGAGGCCTCGGCTGTGTTGCTGACGGTCGCCAGGTTGTCGTGACCGCGTCATGCGACTACGTCACACCTGCGCACATGCGCTCACCGCCTGTTCCCGCACAGGGCCGGCAGCCGCCGGTCATTAGGAGCCCCGTACGGGGCGACGGGCCGGTCCGCGCTCCGGCCGCTGGCGTCCCGTGCGGCAGCGTGACGGCCCGCTGGGGCCGCGGTGAACTGACCGCGGGGCGGGCGTTGTGAGCCTGTCGAGTGGACCTTCAGTGTGAGGAGGCCAGTGATGGCGGAGGCGAAGATACAGGTGCGCCGGGTTTATGAGGAGCCTGCGCGTGGCGACGGTACCAGGGTGCTGGTCGACCGGATCTGGCCGCGAGGCCTGACCAAGGCCAGGGCCGCCCTCGACGAGTGGTGCAAAGAGGTCGCGCCGTCAACGCAGCTGCGCAAGTGGTATAGCCACGACCCGGAACGCTTCGAAGAATTCGGCTGCCGCTACCAGGCGGAGCTGAAAGACCCTGACAGGGCAAAGGCGCTGGCGCACCTGCGCGAACTCGCGAAAGGCCGGCCGCTGACGCTGCTCACCGCGACCAAGCAGCCCGAGATCAGCGAGGCGGCCGTGCTCGCTGAGCTGCTCCGGGGCTGACCAAGCCTCAGCTGGGCAGTCATGCTGCCCGGCCGGGACCGGCTGGGCAGCTGTTGGGGTTCGGCTCACTCGGATCCGCCGAGTAGGTTGCTGGTGGCTTCCATGGGGACACGCCGGGCTGGTTCACGTCCTGGTGGTTGCGTCGGCGCCGGGAGCGCCGCCGGTGCTGCGGGGATCGGGCGCACGAGCGGGTGGTTGAGCGACGCCGTGACCGGTTTCCCATGGTGGATGATGCGCATCGGCTCACCGTCGAGCAGGGTGTACGTGGCGGTCGCTGCCCTCACGTCTACAGCCAACTCTCGGTGCCGCAGGGAGATCTTGAACGCGAGCCTGGTCAGCGCCCCGGGGAGCCGGGGGGCGAAGCTCAGGGTGCCATCTCGGTCCCGCATGCCGGCCAGGCCAGCGACCAGCGCGATCCAGCTGCCGGCCAGTGCCGCCACGTGCAGGCCGTCGCCGGTGTTGTGTTCCAGGTCGTCGAGGTCCATGAGAGCTGCCTCGGCGAGGTAGTCATACGCCAGCTGCAGGTGGCCGGTCTCGGCGGCGATCACCGCCTGTGTGCAGGCAGATAGCGAGGAGTCCCGGACCGTGAGCCGTTCGTAGTAGGCGAAGTTGCGGGCCTTCTGTTCGGCGGTGAACACGTCGCCGCGGCGGTGCATCGCGAGCACCAGGTCGGCTTGCTTGACGACCTGCTTGCGGTACAGATCGAAATAGGGGAAGTGCAGCAGCAGGGGGTACTGCTCCGCAGTGGTGGCGGCGAAGTCCCAGACCTGGTGGGCGGTGAAGCCCTCGGCTTGCGGGTGGATCCCGAGCGTGTCGTCGTAGGGGACGCACATCGTCTCGGCAGCGTCACGCCAGCGGGCCGTCTCCTCCTCGTCGATCCCGAGCTCACGGGCGCGGCCGGGGTGGCGGCTGGCGGCGTCGGCGGCGGCGCGCAGGTTCTGCTGGGCCATCAGGTTGGTGTAGATGTTGTTGTCAGCGATGGCGCTGTACTCATCCGGGCCTGTGACCCCGTCGATGCGGAAGCGGCCCTGGGTGTCGTGGTGGCCGAGGGAGCACCACAGCCGCGCCGTTCCGGCCAGGAGCTCCAGGCCGACGGCACGTTCGAAGGCCTCATCGCCGGTGGCGCCGAGGTAGCGGATGACCGCGTCGGCGATTTCGGCGTTGATGTGGAATGCGGCCATGCCCGCCGGCCAGTAGCCGGAGCAGCCCTCGCCGTGGATGGTCCGCCACGGGAACGCTGCGCCGCGCAGCCCGAGCCGGGCGGCGCGCTCGGCGGCCAGCGGCAGCGTGGAGTGCCGCCAGCGCAGGGCGTGGGCGACGGCGTCCGGTGCGACGTAGGTAAGAACAGGCAGCACGTACGCTTCGGTGTCCCAGAAGCAGTGCCCGTCGTAGCCGGGCCCGGTCAGGCCCTTGGCGGCGATCGCCCGGCCCTCGGCCCGGGCGCCGGCCTGCAACACGTGGAACAGCGCGAACCGCACCGCTTGCTGTATCTCGGCGTCCCCGTCGAGCTGCACGTCGGCCCGGTCCCAGAACGCGTCCAGGTAGGCTCGCTGCTCGGCGATCAGGCTGTCCCAGCCGGCCTGCCTGGCTCCGGCGAGCGCCGCGTCGGCCTGATCGCGGACCGCGGGCAGCGACCGGGATCCCGACCAGCCGTAGGCGACGAACTTGACCAGCCGCAGCCGCTGCCCCGGCTCGAGCGCCGCCGTTACCGTTACCCGGGCCAGATGGGGAAAGCTTTCGGCCTGCACGCTGGTGGCGGCCGGCCCGTCGATGACGTGGTCCATCACCGCTGCGATGAGCAGGCCGCTGTGCCGCGTGGAGTGCACCAGCCCGGCGCGGGCGCCCTTCGCTGCATCCGCTTCCTCCACCAAGGGCGCCTGGAGCACAGCCGCGGCCCGGGGGTCACCGCCGGGGGCGGGCAGCTGCTCGTTCGCTACCAGCTCGGACTGCAGCACCACCCGCACCGGGCCGTCGAGGGGCTCAACGTCATAGCAGATCGCCGCGATCGACCGCTGCACAAACGACACCAGCCGGGTCGAGGACACCCGGACCGCCCGGCCCGCCGGGGAGGCCCACTCGGCAGTCCGGTGCAGCACACCCGCGCGGAGATCCAGGCACCGCTCATGCACCCGAAGCTCGCCGTAGCGGACGTCGAACGGCTCGTCATCGACGAGGAGGCGGATCAGTTTGCCATTGGTCACGTTGATCACCGTCTGCCCGGACTCCGGGTAGCCGTAGCCGGCCTCCGCGTACGGCAGCGGCCGCAGCTCGTAGACGCCGTTGAGATAGGAACCTGGCAGGCCGTGCGGCTCGCCCTCATCCAGGTTTCCGTGCCAGCCGATGTGCCCGTTGGCCAGCGCGAAGACCGACTCGGCCGGCGCCAGCACCGCCAGTTCCAGATCGGTCGCCCGCAGGCACCACGGCTCGACCGTGAACGCCGGATGGCCGATCACGATTCCTCCAGCGACTCGGCCAGCTCCGCCACCGCCACGTCGGCGCCCTGCGCCTGCAGTTCGCCGGGCTGCCCGGCCCGGTCGACCCCGCCCACGAAGCCGGACCTCCCGGCGCGCCTGGCCGCGACCCCGGCACGGGCGTCTTCGAACACCGCAGCATCCGCCGGGGCAGCCCCGAGGGCGTGGGCGGCGGCGAGGAACACATCCGGCGCGGGCTTGCCGGCCGGGCGGTCCCGCTCCACGGTCATGCCATTGGCCCGTTCGTCGAACAGGTCCTCGACGCCGGCCGCGGCGAGCACATCCGCGCAGTTCGTGCTGGAGGACAGGGCCGGGCCGTTGCCAGCTTGGCGAAGCAGGGCCTTGCCGTGACGACCCCGGGGAATGCTCACCTTCCTCATCCGGCTGCCTACAGGGCCTCGGTCACTGCGGCACGGACTTGCTCCAGCCCTGTTGTCACGTCTGTGCCGAGGTGGACCCGCAGTGCTCGCCGCCCGCGCTTGGCCAGGACCTCGAGGTCGCTTCTGGCCTCGGCTTGCTTGACCACCCCGAAGCTGTAGCGGTGCCCGGGCACGGCCAGCTCGACGGTGTCATCGCAGGTGATCTGGAGGAACACCCCGGTGTTGGGGCCGCCCTTGTAGGCCTGGCCGGTCGAGTGCTGGAACCGGGGCCCGAACCCGACGCAGGTGGCCACCTTGCGGGCGTCTCGGATCAGGGCCCTGATCCCGGTCAGGACGGCGTCGTGCGCGGCGGTCATCTGCACGTAGGCGAGCAGGGCCACGTAATCACCGGCCCCGGCCCGGCGCAGGTGGGCACCCAGGTAGGCCGGCAGGCCGGCGCCTTCACCGGCCACCCTGGCCAACTCGGCCCGGTTGGCGGCGTCGGCGTAGAGCGCCACGCCCTCGCCGGCGGAGAAGGGCTCCTGGCCGGCCAGGGCGCCGGTCTTGTCGTAGCGGTCGGTGAGCTCGCGGGCCAGCACCTTCGCCTCTTCCACGGGGCTGGTCGAACGGGTCGATCCCGATGATCGAGCCGGCCACTGCGGTGGCGAACTCCCACCGGAAGAACTCCCCTCCGAGTTCGCCGGGGCCGGACAGCTCGATCCGGATCACCGGCTGCCCGGCCTTCTCCAGGGCCGAAACCTTGGCGTCTTGCTCGGCGTCGTCGTCGGCGGTGAGGCGGATGTAGGCGAAGAGCCGGTCCGATCCGTAGGCGCCGGGTGCTCCCAGCGGCTCCCGGTCGACCGGGATCACGCCCCGGCCCCGCTTGCCGGTGGATTCGGCCAGCAGCTGCTCCAGCCAGGCGCCCAGGCCGGCCACCCCGGGCGAGGTGACGAGAGTGAGCTTGTCCCGGCCGGCGGTGGCGCAGGTGCCGATCACCGCCCCGAGCACCAGCCCGGGGTTGTCCCGGGCCGGCACGGAGGGGGCGCAGGCGTGCGCCATCGTCTCGGCCGAGTCGAACAGGGCCGTGACGTCGACGCCGCAGGCCGCGCCGGGCACCATCCCGAAGTTGGACAAGGCCGAGTAGCGGCCGCCGATCGAGGGCACCCCGGCGTAGACGGCCCGGTACCCCTGGTGCCGCGCCACGTCCACCAGCGGGGAGCCGGGGTCGGTGATGGCCACGAAGTGCGAGCCGGCCTGGTCCTCGCCCACGACCTTGGCCATGCGGTCGTAGAAGTAGGCGGCGAAGATGTCGGGCTCGAGGGTGGTGCCGGACTTGGAGGAGACGAAGAACATCGTCCGGGCCAGGTCCACCCGCTCTTCCATGGCCTTGACCTGCTGGGGGTCAGTCGAGTCGAGCACATGGAGCCGGGGGAAGCCGGGCCTGGACGGGAAGGTGGCCGCCAGCACGTCGGGGCACAGGCTGGAGCCGCCCATGCCGAGCACCACAGCGTCGGTGAAGCCGGCGTCGCGCACCTGCTGGGCCAGGTACTCGAAGCGATGCGCATGGGCCGTCTGGTCAAGCGCCACGCTGAGCCAGCCCAGCCAGGCGTCCTCGTCCTTCCCGGTCCACACCGAGGCGTCGCGGGCCCAGACCCGGGCCACCTTGCCGGTTGCCCGCCACTCGTCCACGGCCCCATCCGCTTGGCCGGCCAGGTCAGCTGGCAGCGACCGGCGCAGCTGCCAGGGTTCCGCCTTCTCCGGCGGGCCGGCCAGGGCCTGTTCCACCGAGGACAGCAGGTGGCGGAACGCGGCCGTGAACGTATCCACCCCCTCCGTTAGGAGCTGGCCAGTCACCCCGGCCAGGTCGACCCCGTGGCCGGGAAGGCTGTCCAGGAGGGCGCGGGCCTGCTCCATGCCCTCTTCCAGCGCCGGGCGCACGGCGCCGTGGGTCCGGAAGGCCTCGTAGGTGGCGGGGGGGACGGTGTCGATGGTGTCAGCCCCGATGAGCGACTCCACGTAAAGCAGTTCGGGGAGGGCCGGGCTCTTGGTGCTGGTCGAGGCCCACAGCAGCCGCTGGGCCCTGGCCCCGGCGCCGGCCAGGGCATCCCAGCGCTGCCCGGCGAAGAGCTGGCGGGAGCGGGCATAGATGACCTTGGCGTTGGCGATCGCCACCTTGCCCTGCAGGGAGCGGTTGAGCCGGGGTTCCAGCGCCGAGTCGAGACGGCTGACGAAGACGCTCGCGACCGAGGCGATGCCTCCGATGCCGCCGCCTGCGGCGAGCCGGTCCTCCAGGCAGGCCAGGTAGGCCTGCACCACCGATTCGTAGGCCTCCAGGCCGAACAGCAACGTGATGTTCACGTTGATGCCAGCCCCGGTCAGCTCCTGGATGACGGGCATGCCCGCCGGGGTGGCCGGGACCTTCACCATCAGGTTGGGCCGGTCGATCGCCGACCACAGCCGCCTGGCCTCGGCGGCGGTGGCGGCCGTGTCATGGGCCAGTTCCGGGGAAACCTCCATGCTCACATAGCCGTCGGCGCCCCCGCTGCCGTCGTAGACGGGACGGAGGATGTCAGCGGCGGCGCGGATGTCGGCGATGGCCAGGGACTCGTAGGCGGACTTGGCGTCCAGGGGGCCGGAGCGGCGCAGCTCGGCGATGGCCTCGGTGTAGTCGCTGGACCCTTCGATGGCCTTGCCGAAGATCGACGGGTTGGAGGTCATGCCCCGCAGCCCTTCCTTGCTGACCATGCGCTCGAGGTCTCCGGAGGTCAGAAGCGAGCGACGGATGCTGTCGTACCAGATGCTCTGGCCGAGGGCGAGAGCCTGGTGAATGGGATCGATCATGAATTTCTCCCTGTCGTTCGAGCGGTGGCGACCTCGGCCACCATGCCGTGGGTGAGACCGAACAGGGCCTGCAGCATCTCGAGCGGAGGTTCACAGGCCCGGGAAAGGATCCTCAAGGGACCTGATCACGTGGTCGCCGCCGGCCGCTGCCAGCTCGCCGACCGAGTAATGACCGCTCGCCACCCCGACAGACACGGCCCCGGCCACCATGGTGGCCTTAATATCGTGGGGTGTATCGCCCACCACATAGACCTGGGCCGGGGTGAGCTGGTCGTGCAGACGGGTGGCTTTGCCGACGGCCAGCCGGGTCAGCTCGGCCCGGTCGGGCGAGTCCGAGCCGTAGGCGCCGAAGACGAAGAACCGGTTGAGGTTGGCCGGGGTGAGCTTGGTGCGCGCCGCGCCTTCCATGGCGCCGGAGACCAGGCCGAGCATCACCCCTGCCTCTCCCAGGCGGAGAAGGGTCTCCTCCGCCCCGGGGAGCACCCGGTACTGCTCGGAGG
>DATKRG010000085.1:0-11880 GCA_035532275.1 Streptosporangiaceae bacterium
ACCCGCCCTTGGACGCCGGGTCATACGGCACGCAGGTGGCGACCGTCAGCCCGTAGTACCGGCCGAACTCCACCGCCCCCTGGTTCCGCACCGGGATCCCGGCCACGTGCTCGACGGTCACCGTCTTCTCGTTGTCGGTCATTCTCTCCGCAGTCGCCATGTTCGATCGATCCGTGTTGCGATTCTGGCCTGCTGGATCGGAGTGCGGGGTGCGGCGCAGGTGGTGACCGGCCATGTCGTGTTTCCGGGGCCGCTGGTGTGATGTATCTCATGGCCGGTCGTGGTCTGGGCGGCGTCCGGCGGCGTGCCGGATCGCGGTGACCACGTGCTGCAGGTTGGTGTCGTCGAGGCTGTTGAGGGCGTCTTGGAGATCGACCGGGATGCCGTCGGCGAGGGAGGCGGCCAGGCGCAGGATCCGGTTCTCGCTGCCGCTGCCGGCCAGCTGGCCGCGGTCGAGTGCGGCGACGGATTCGGGCCAGCGGACGGCGGCCATCGCGGTGCCGTCGGTGATGCCGGGGAAGGTGTCGATGTACTTGCCGGCGAAGTCGGGCCGGGTCAGCCAGTAGCGGTGGCCGATCAGCAGGTTCACGGCGGCTTCGGGGGCGAGCAGGCCGGCGGCGGCGGCCCGCAGGGCGGCGGGCAGAAGGTGGCGGGTCATCGCGGGGCTCCTTGGATGTTGAAGATCGGCGGGTCTGCTGATTGCGGGCGTGCCGGGAGCAGCCGCCGGTGGCGCGCTGAGGTGGTGTCTGCGGCAGGCGGTCAGATGCGCGGGCTGGCCGGCGGTTCCGGGAGGCGGCGGATGTTGGCAGCGGCGGCCCGGCGGAGCCGGGTGATCTCGTCGTGCTGGGCGGTGAGGCGGGACAGTGCGGCCTGTTTGAACGCGGTCAGTTCGGTGATGGCGGCGTCCCGGCCGGCCAGGCGGGCAGTCAGGGCGGTGAGCTGGCTGGTGAGCCGGGCGATCTGGCCGTCCCGCGGATCGGCGTGCTTGCCAGCTGCCTGCAGTGTGCGGACGCGGCGTTCGAAGTCTTCCCGCAGGGCCGCGTAGGGGCGGCTGCCGTAGAACGCGGCCCGGTCGACTTTGGCCAGGCGGGCGAGGGTCTTGACGTCGCACCGGCCGCCGGGCGGGATGTCGCCGGACAGCAGGCGGCTGGCGGCGGCGCGGATCCGCTTTTCGCTGAGCGCCCGCTGCTGCGGGGTCAGCCGCACGGGCTGGCCTCCTGCTCGCCGTGCTCGCCGGCGTGGCTGGCGGCGTCGATGCCGGCGGCGACGCGCAGCGCCCGGTCCAGGTCGCCTTGCAAGCGCGCCTTCTCAATGGTGCGGGCCGGCCCGAGGCTGCCGATGAACACCTGGCAGGAGGTGATGTTGCCGGCCCAGACGTCCCGGTGGACGGCGTGGTGGGTGGCCTGCGGGCAGCGCGCCGAATCGCACATCCCGGTCAAGGGCGCGGTGGCGCCGGGCCGGCCGGCGAGGCGGAGGCACAGGGCCCGGGACGGATCCGCGAACCAGCAGTAGTTCGCGGTGCCCTGGTGCAAGATGGCGGCCCGCTTGGACAGCAGGTTGAGGATGTCACGGTCGCTGCGCTGGATCTTCGGCGCCGGCGCGCCTGCGGCAGCGGTGCCGTCGACGTGGGCGAAGAACTCGGTCAGTTCCCGGGCTCCGGGCCCGGCCGGCATGATCCCGGCCTGGTAGTTCCTGAATTCGGCAGTGACCACTTCCAGTTTCGCCTGCTGTTCGTGCCGGTTCACCTCGGCCAGCAGCCGGCCCTGCGCCCCGCCGGGGCGTGCCGCGTACCCTTCGCTGGTGGCGACGGACAGATGCCGCATATGGATCTTGCTGGCGAGGATGCCGCCGGGCCGGTAGGCCAATGTGATCGCGAAGGTCCTGCGCAGCATCCTCAGGCTGACCGGGCCGCCGGGGATCGGATCAAGGCCGAGACGGTGCCCGTGCGGGCCGTTGACCCAGTCCCGGAAGTTCCGGTACCGGGTGCCGAAGTTGAAGCGGCCGAACAGCAGCGCACCGTCGTGCGGGGCCTCGTGGAGGTGCTCGGCGACCTCGATGGAGGTAAAGACCGGCTCGATGACGACCCACTGGTCGGCGGTGCCGCCCAGCTGCTGGCCTTTGACGACCTTGCTGGCCAGGCGATAGCGGTCCAGGCCGGGGCCGTGGGATTCGATGGGCATCCGGCAGCCGGTGCGCAGTTCCATTAGCTCTCCGGCGCGCATTCCGCTCAGGCCGGCGGTCGCCACGAGGGCGGCGGTGCGGGTGATCTCGGTGAGGGCGATGACCTCCAGGCCGTGCAGCGGCAGGGTCCAGGGCAGCTCGGTGTCACCGCCGGCGGCCTGGACGTGCTGTGCGGCGCGGCCCCACCATGGCCGGGTGCCGACAGCCGCGGCCGCGTCTTCGATTGCCAGGCGGAGCGCGGGCAGCCAGTGGTGGAAGAACTCGCGGAAGCCGGCCTGGACGGCCAGCTGGTTGAAGCTGACCGGCAGCAGCGGATCGTCTTGCCGCCAGCCGGAGCCGAGTCGCTGCCGGATGTCGTGGCCAGCAAGTCGCGGGAGCGGATCGCCTTCCTGCCGGTGCCGGTCCAGCACCATGAGCAGGTCGCGGGCGGGGACCAGCTTGGGCTTGGGCAGCTGCCGGGTCGCCTCGCGGGCCATTCTGGCCTGGCCGGCCAGCCCGGCGACGTGCGGGCCGAGGACGCCGGTCAGGTAAAGCGCTGCGGCCAGCATCGGCTGCAGGACCTCCTCGGCCACCGGCTGGGTCGTGTTCTCATGCCGTCCGGTGTTCATTCCGGAAATGGCTGAGGCCGACCTGCCGCCCCAGGGCCGCAGACCGGACTGCACCCGGTCGGCAGTGAACAGGTCCCGGTAGCTGATCAGGTCGAGCATCGTCAGCACGACCGCGTTTCGTGTCGACGGGCCGGGGCCGCCGGTGTCCTCGCCGTCGCCGGCTGCGCCGCCGCGACCGCGGTGCAGCAGGTACTCCTCGCAGTGCTCCTCGCGCAGATCCTGCAGCTTTGCGATGCCGCACCCGGTCATCCAGTCCAGCAGCCGGGCCGTCTCACGCAAACGGCCGTTGCAGGTCTGCAGGTGCAGCGGGGTGCGCAACGCGCGCGGCAGCACGATGACGGCCGGATGCCGGGGAACCAGCAGGGCGAACATCAGCTCTTTGCCGACCAGCCGCCAGGACACCGTGCCGATGGTGGTGAAGTCAAGCCGCCGCGTGGAGGCCGGGATCTGCACGGGCAGCCCGGTCACCTGGGTGAAGTCCCACACGTCATCGTCGAACATCACCGGCCTGGTTCCGGGTGGCAAAGTGAACCCGGCATGTTCGCACACGTCGGCGCCGGCGAACGGCGAGCAGCGATGCCCCTGGCCCACAGCAGCAGGGGCGGCGGGAACGATGCTCATGCGGGCCTTTCCTCAGGACGCAACGGGATCTGCATGTCATCGCCGGGGCCGGCGGGCGCCGATGCGGCCAGCAGCGCCGGGTCGTAGCCGGCCAGGATCTCGTCCAGCCGGGAGGCATACGGGCCGAACACGGCCATGAACTGCGCCGACGGCATCGTCTGCCACTGCCGGGTGAAAAAACTCTGGAGCCGGACCAGATTCGGGGCATGCCGCGGCGCGAAGACCGCAAGCGGGCAGAGCAGGCACACCCACGGGCGGGCCGGGCACGGTTTGCCCTTCGGCCCGTGCAGCCCCGACAGCTGATCTGCGCAGGCGGCGGTGAACACATCGCGCTCACCTCCGGTCAGTTCGGCGATCACCTGATCGGTCAGCTTCAGCGCGGCAACCAGCTGCGGGTATCCGCGGAGCAGCTCGGCGGCCTGGTCGCTGGTCACTACCGCCGGCGGGCGGGCCCGGCGCAGCAGGTCCTGCTGCGCATCGGTGATGATCTGGTCGACCAGCTGCCGTTGCCGCGGGGTGGGCGCGGACAGGTAATGATCACCCTCCGAGCGCGGGCTGTGGTTGGGGTCGACCAGCCCCCGGCTGCTGCCCCACCAGGCGCTAGTGTCCCGCATCGCCTCGTGCGTGGTGCGGATCCGGTGCCGGTGGATCTTCAAGGGGACACCGTCCTCGCCGGCTACCTCATGCCGGCGGATCCAGCCCTGGAGCGTCGCCGGGGCCGGCGGCGAAGTCACGATCAAGTCCCCGGTGGGACGCTCGGTCCGGGGCCACAGCGCGTTCCGCTGGCCAGCGGGCAGGAAGGAACGCAGCAGCGCCGAATGGCTCAGCCATTGCTCCAGCAGCCGGACCGCCGCCTTGGGCAGATTCATGCTCTCGGCGGCGGTGCGGCCCTTCACATATGACAGCAGGACCGTCGCATCCCCGGCCCAGTCGATGCCGGTGGTGACCAGGTCATCGATGCCGTCGGGGACCAGGCCCGAATACACCCCGAACAGCAGCCGGTAGGCGACCACCACACCGGTGTGCGGGAACAACTCTGTGCTGGCACGCACATGCCCGCCGCGCCTGCGCGCAACATGGACCGACAATCCGGCGTGCGCGCTGACCGCCCCCACCGTGGACGGGCCCCACCGGGACAGCAGCCACCGCAGGTTGTCCGTACTCCAGCCCGCACCCGCCGGATCGGCGCCGCCGGCCGCCGCGGCCAGCGCTTCCCGGTGCGCCTGGTACGACTCGGCCACCACGCCAGCGCACGCCTTGGTAAGCGCAGCCCATTCGGTTTCGCCATAGGGTGCCAGCGGCCGCGTGTCCCGCACGTTGAACGAATGCCCGCCGGCCAGATCGGCCACGCCAGCGGCCAGGCCGGCCCGGCCACATGCCTGCACCAGCCGGCGGGTGCAACCCTCGGCCCACGCCGGGGCGCCCAGCCAGTACTGGGCGATCTGCCCGCGGGTCAGGTCACCGGCGGCACCAGTGAACCCGCCAGCGGCCAGGACGGCCACCATGTTCCGGATCGCCGCGACATACAGCCTCACGCTGTCAGCCGCATCCAGCTCGCCGTGCGGGTGGACCATCCCCGCCAGCGCCGCCAGCAGATCGCGGACCAGACGCGGGCAGGGCGGCTTGGTGAAGGTGAACCCGGCCCCGGATCCGTCGGAGAACACCGCGGCGATCCCCAGCGGATCACCGGTCACATTCGCCGGCATCACGCCACCCCGCCGTCGTCTTCGCCGGCGAACTCCGCTGCGGCTTCCCGCTCCACGTCCATCCGGCCCGCTGTCCCGGCGTCCGGCCCGGCCTGGCATGCCTCGTAGGCGCTGGCGTAGATCCGGGTGGTGTCGAGCCTAACGGCACAGTCAGGTATTGGAACTCTCGGAATAGCCCAGTCTCGGCGAGTTGGATGGTGGCCTGGCAGATGCGGCGGTGTCCACGACTGGTGGACGTTCTCATCGTGGCCGCTTGCCCTTGTGCTCGTTCTCCTGCTGGCGCTGGAGTGCGCGGAGCAGGCTGACCGCTGCGGCGTCGCGGGTCCGGGCGTTGCCTGCGGGCGTGACCCTGCCGATTCCGGTGGCGGGTAGCGCGAGGCCGGTGTTGTCGACGGGCTCCCATCCGGGCCGGCTTCGTTCTCCCCGCCAGGTGGGACGGACCAGGCCGGCGCGCGTGCCGCCGACCAGGACGTGCCAGGCACGGGTCTCGTGGTGGCCAGGTGCCCGGACGAGCTCGTACTGGCTCTCGGCGATGATCGCGCTGGTGATCTCCGGCAAGGGTTGTTTCCGCGGGCTGCGGGCGGGTGGAGCCGGCGGGGCGGCTGCTGCGGGGGCCGGAACGGCTGGGGACAGGGGCCGGTCCTTCCCCCGGTCCGGTTCGGGCCTGCCCGTTCGGGCTGGTGCCGGGAAGTTCCCGGCACCAGCGACGAGCGTGCTCGCGGGGCGGTCGTCGTGTCCGGTCTCCTGCGGGCGGGACTCCGGTGGGGCCGGCATGTCCACGGATGGTGGACACGGGCAGCGTCGTGCAAGGTCGGCATGGCGTTTCTGGGCAGTCTGGCGGTTGCCGGTTCCCATCGCGGCGGCGATCTGCGACCAGGTTGCCCCGCCGCTGCGGGCCGCCTCGATGAATGCCAGTTCGCCGTGCTCGAGTCCGGCGGCCAGCTTCCGTGCTGCCGTGATCGCGGCGAGGGCGGCCGTGGCGCCCAGCCCGCCGCGGCGGGCGATGCCACTGATGCCGGCCAGGGCCGTTCCGGCTGCGGTGAGCAGCCGGGCGGGTTCCCTGCCCGGCTGGCGTCCACGATCGGTGGACGCGCATGCTGCCGGCGGTGCGGCGATCGTGTCATCGGTGTCCGGGCGCATGACGGGTGTCCTGGTCACTGGTCCCGGCGGCTGACGTCGGCGGCGTAGGCCATCCAGTCGCCTGCGGAGATGCGCTGCCAGGTGACGGCGACGTCGATGTGGATGCCGAGCATGCGGGCGAGCAGCGCGGCGGGAAGCTCGGAGGCCAGCTGGAACAGCGCCGCCGAGCGTGCCTGGCCGGGCTGGATGCCGAGGTCTTTCAGTCGCTGCCCGAGGTGGCCCGAGCTGACCGGGCGTCCGGGCTGCCCGCCGGGGAACAGCCAGGGCGAGGGGTCGCCGGCGCCTGTAGTGGCGTGCCCGCGCTTGCCCTCCAGCAACTGCCGGGCCAGGCCGGCGACTGGTTCGGGCAGGGTGATGGGCGCCGTGCCGAGCCGGATCTGCGCCGCGGTGCCGCTGACGGTGACATGAGCGGTGGTCAGGCGGGCGACCCGGGCGACGGGCTGGGCGTAGAGCAGAACGAGCAGCCCGGCGAGCCGGTCCCGGGCGTTCACCGTCTCGTCGTGCAGCAGGCGGCGGGCGGCGTCCCAGCGGGCCTCGTCGTCCAGCGCCCGGACCGGGCCCCGCCACCTGACGGCGGGGAACGACACCGCGGTCAGCCGCTGCCGGGCAGCCCAGCGGACGAAATGCCCCGCATGGTGGCGGTGAGAGGCTCCGCCGGGCGACAGCCACTCGTCGAGATCGGCCTGGCCGCACGTGCCCAGGGTCAGGTCCCGGGTGCCCAGCCAGTCGAGCAGGGCGACGGCGGCGCGGACCTGCTGCTGCACGACATCCTGCTGCTCGCGGGTGACAGGCTGGCCGTTGTTCCGGCCGCGGAGCCGGCGCATCAGGTGCCAGGTGGCGTAGCGGCGCAGGACCTGCCGCTGCTCCGGGTCAGGGCGGCCGTCGAGGACATCGCCGGTGAAGCGTTCCAGCCTGGCCATCTGCTCATCGCGGGGCGGCAGCGTCCCGGTGGCGACCAGCACGCTGCGCAGGTGCGCGAGGACCGGGGTCTGCTCCAGGCGGTCCAGCTCGCCGTGGGTCAGGTCGCGGCCGCCGGACGCGACCTGGGACAAGGCGGCCGCGACGGGCGGCTTGGCGAGCCAGCGCAGCGCGGTCCCCGGCGGGTCGGTGGCCGCCAGCGCTTCCTTCAGCGGGCGGAGCGAGGGGCAGATTCCGCCGCCGGGGCCGGCCAGCAGTTCCCGCAACCGCAGTTCCAGCAGGCAACTGGCGCACTGGCCCGGCCGCGGGCTGTCAGCGCAGGCCTGGCAGCCGGGGAACGCCGGGACGGTGCAGTCCCGGCAGCGCGGCTCCGCTGTCGTGCCCGAGCCGACCGGCGCGACCTGGCCGCAGGCGCCGCATCGTGCCAGCAGGCCCTGGCAGGGCGGGCACCAGGGCAGCCCGGTCAGCCGGGAGATCCCGCATGGCCGGCGCTGGCCGCAGACCGAGCACTGCAGCACCGGCAGCGGCGGGCAGCCGGGGCAGAGCGGCCCGTCCGGGCTGCGGGTGTTCACCACCCGGCGGCGGCCGCAGTTCACGCAGACTTCGAGATTGGCCGGGTCATTGACCAGGCAGTTCGCGCACAGCGGCGTCCCGCTGGCGTCGCGGGCCGCGGGTTCCCTGGCCCGGCCGCACCGGGAGCAGGGCCGGGCCCGGGACCTGGCCACGCAGTTCCGGCACAGCCACTGCCCTCCGATGGGCCGGTGCAGGTGCATGACCCGGCCGCAGCCGGGGCAGGCGGGCTGGACGACCGCCTGGGCGCCGGCGTCGCAGAGCCGGTCGATCAGCCGCAGGACCGCCGGGACGGGCGCTTCCGCCCCGTCCCCGGTGAGCAGGCCGGGACGGTCCTGCAGCGCCCAGGCGAGCGGCAGCCGCTGCCCGGGCCTGGGCACCGCCGACATCACCGCGGCTGCCACCGTCCCGGCGGGCAGCGACGGGTCGACACTGGCGACGACCTCCGTGACCAGGACGACGGGATCACGGCCGTCGCCGGGCGGGCACCGATGGCAGCGCGGCTTTCCGTCCCGGTCGCGGCTGTTGACGGGCCGGAGGTGGCCGCATGCCGTGCACGGTTCCCGGACCGGGCCGCAGACGCCGCAGTACCAGTTGTCGCCGCGGCGCTGCTGGGTGCGCAGCGCCTTGCCGCACTCGGCGCATACCGGCGGCGAGATCACCGTCGCGCCCGCTTTGACCAGCGCGATGAGCAGGTCCCCGACTACCCGGGGCGCGGGCGGCCGGCCGTCGGACAGCACCTCGGGCCGCCCGGCCAGGGCCTGGGCGAGCCTGCGCTGCTTAGCCCGCCCTCCGGCGACCGCGGCCACCACCGCGCAGATCGTGTCGCGTCCCAGGCCGGGCTCGATGCCGGCGATCAGGGCGACCGTGACGCCGGCCGGGTCCGCGACGGCACCGGCAACTCCCGCAGGATCAGTCATCGGTCCGGGTGATCCGGGCGCGCCTCGGCCGCAGATCGCCGACGCCGGCCTCTGCGCCAGCCGCCTTGGCCCTCTTCTCCTTGCCCTGCCCGACGGCAGGCACCGGCTCGATCAGGTCCGCCATGGCGCAGTCCAGGATGTCCAGCAGCGCCATCAGGATCTTCAGGCTCAGCCGCTCCGGCCGCTCGGTCACCAGCCGGTAGACCTGCGAGGACGACAGCCTGATCCCGCGGCCGGCCAGCGGCCCGATCAGGTCCGTCGTCTGGAACATGCCACGGCTCGCCATCGCCTGCCGCAGGTGCCACCGGTAGTCCAGCCTGGCAGTCATCGCCCTTCCCTCCGCCCTGGCCCGGCATCCAGCGCCGGGGCAAGCGCCCGGCGCAGCGCGGTGTTCATGAAGTCGTCGCTGACATGGGTGTAGATCGCGGTGGAGCTGTCGGTCTCGTGGCCGACATTGACCTGGATGAACCGGCGGTCAACCCCATCCTCAGTAAGATGACTGACATACGAATGCCTGATCGAATGCGGAACCAGGGTCTCCGGCAGGCCGAGCGCATCACGGTAAGCGACGAGCCGGGCGTTGATCTCCGCCGGACGCACCCGCCCGCCCCGCTCGGTCACCCACAATGCCGGGTGATCCGCGCAGCCGAACCTCGGCCTCACGTTCTCCACGTAGTCGCCCACCGCCTCCACTGCCCAGGCCATCACCGAGGCGACGTTGCGCCGCCGCGGCGGCTGGCCGCGCTTGGCCTTCCCGTACCTGACATGCAGCGTCCCGAACCGGCCGAACTCCGGCGCCGACGGGTTCCGGCCCCAGTCGGCCAGGTCCAGCTTCGAGGTCTCGGTCCGCCGCAGCCCCCACCCGTACATCACCTTGAACAAGGTCGCGTCCCGGTAGGCGGCCAGCGCTCCCTTCCGCCTGCTTTTCAGCGCCCGTTCCACCTGGTCATCGGCGTAATCCAGGAACCGCTGCATCTCCTCCCGGGTGAACGGCCTCGCCTCGGGATCGCCCTCGTAGTCGTTGAGATGGGCGATCGTGTTCCACTCATGGCAGATCGCCACCGGATGGTTCCCCGGGCCGAACTCCCGCTCGCACGCCGCCACCCAGCCATAGCGGGCATCGGTCAGGAACTCGGTGAACCGCCGGAGACTGCCCTGGTACCCCCGGATCGTCGACGGAGCCAGGTGCTCCTCAGCCGTCAGGCACAGCGACCACTCATCCATCTGCCCCGCCGACCAGGCCCACGGGTACTCCCCGGTGAACGCCATGAACCGGCGGACCAGCCGCTCCCGCTTCCCGGCCGTCTCCTCCCGCAGCCCGCGGGCGGACTGCTGCGCCCCCCAGCCCCGCAGCATCGCCTCGAACATCGCGTCCTCCGGATGCAGCTGCGCCACACCCTGCACCAGCTCAAGATGCGCCGCACCCGCTAGACCACCACGTCCCACAGGCCCCTCCAGCCCGTCAGATGCAACCCGACTGAAGGATGAATCATGCATCCAATGGGACTTGATCGCAAGCCATTCAGGTCAAACGGCATGAACCGCCGGCATGCGCGACCTACTCCGAGGGTCCGCTCATCAGGCGACCTGCAGGTTCTCGCCCGTCAGATGCAATTCCTGAGAGTTGCCGCAGGTATGACTCTGTTGTCAGGACGCTGCTGTGCCCGAGCAGGTCGCGCAGGACCAGCAGCGGGTCGGCCTTGGACAGATACAACGCCAGCGCCGCGTCCGCCATACTGCCGTGCCCGGTCGCCGCAGCCAATGCCGCAGCCTGCCTGTAGTACCCGCTGACCAGGTATTCCAAAGTCCGCATCGCGAACGTGTGACGCGTTCTATGCGGGTTGACGTGGGGAAAGCGAGGCTCGTAACACTCCCGGACCCGATCGGAGGTCCGCTCGAACACGCTTCCCCACGCGGTGAACGGCCCACCGCCGGCCTTCACCGCCACCAGGCACGACCCCCCGCCAGCAGCGACCAGCCGGCGCCGCTCGGCCGGCACCAGGTTCTCCCACCGGCGGCGGACCCCGTCGATGCGGCCACCCTCGGCGTCGGCGTCGCTGACCCGCAGCACCGGACCCCACCGAGCCGGCGGCGCCCACGCCGACCCCCCGACGGTGACCGCACGATCCAGCTCCAGGTACTGGTGCACCGCCGTGAGCGCCTCATACGAGATCCAGGTGGTGCGGAACTTGCGGCCCTTGGCCACCCCCGACGGCACCCCGAACCCGATCGGCGCACCGGTGCGCGCCCGCGGCAAAGGCGGGACCTCATACGACAGCAGATACGTGAACTCCTGCAATCGCAGCCCGGTCGCCACCGCCAGCCGCCCGACGCAGGCGTTGCGGGCCAGCTCCCGGCCGCTGAACCCCGCATCCTGCGCTCCATCGGGCGACAACCCGGCGAGCGCGTTCAAGAACATCGCCGTGAAGTCCGGCTCCAGGTACTTGATCGTCACATGCGGCTTCGGGCGGCGCCTGATCGCCCGGTTCACCCGCACCTGCCCGCCAGCGAACACCCCGCGGGCCATCCGGTACGAGAACGGCTCGGCCTGCGCATGCCCTTCCGCCAGCGCCCACCGGTAAAACGACGCCAGCACCGACACGTGCTGATTCCACGTAGCCGCCGAGAACCGCCGCGCCAGCGGTCCCGTCGCCCGGTACTCCGCATAGGCCGACAGGGCCGCCCGCAGCGCCTCCCGGCCAGCGAAGACCGCCACCCCGCGGGCCTCCAGGAATTCCAGCCAGGCCTTCATGATCCGCCCGTAGGCCAGCCAGGTAGCCGGCGCCGGCGCGCCGCTGACCGGCAGCTCCCGCAGCCACCGGTTCACCGCCACAGCCGGCCGCGGCGCGCCCGGGCCGTCCTCCAGCAACAGGTCCTCGCCGATCAGCACGGGCATCAGCTCGGGGACCAGCGGGCGGCACCCCAGATCCCAGGACTCCCAGCCCCGGGAAGAGAACAGGTTCATAAGCATGAGGACAGACCGTAGAAACACGGCACCGCACACCGCAAGCCGCAAACCTGGGCGGCACCTGGGGTCTAACGGGGAATCACGACACGCGAACTAAGCAGAGAGAACGGTCAGCAGGTAGGTCGGCACCCCGCCGATCCGGCGCAGCGCCATGTCGAGCGCGGCCCAGACCGACGGCTGCGCCTTGTCCAGCAGCGGGATGACGACACGGAACCGCGACCAGGCCAGCCACAGGCAGAACAGCACCG
>DATKRG010000086.1:0-9469 GCA_035532275.1 Streptosporangiaceae bacterium
GTCCAGTCACCGATCCAGACCGCGCAAGCCAAGCTGGTGTACTGGCAGGGTGATCGAACCTCTCATCTTCCGCCATGGCGCCGCCGCACTGGTGTTCAGCGTTGCGGTGGCGGCGTGGGCGGTGTTCGAGCTGGTGATGCAGGTGCGCCAGCACCTGCGGGCAGCCGGCCCGGCTGCCCGTGACCGCACCACTTACGTCCTGATCCCCTGCTTGCTGGCCGCGGTCATCGCGGCGCAGGTGCTCGGCCGCCGCGGCCAGCTGCCGTGGCCGGGGGGCCTGATCTGGCCGGTCGTGGCGGGCGTTGCCCTGATCGCCGCCGGCATCGGGCTGCGCGCCTGGTCGATCGCCTCCCTGGGGCGTTTCTTCCAGTACCGGATCAAGGTGCAGCCCGGGCACCACGTCGTCACCGGTGGGCCCTACCGGCATGTGCGTCACCCCTCCTACAGCGGGATCGCGCTGGTGCTCGCCGGGATCGCGCTGGCCTGTGACGACGTGTGGAGCCTGGTGGCCGTCGCGGTGCTGGGCGGGGCGGGCATGGCCGTCCGTATCCGCGCCGAGGAACGGCAGCTGAGCCAGGCGCTGGGCGCCGAGTATGACCAATTCGCGGCCGGCCGCAAGCGGCTTGTGCCCGGGGTGTGGTGAGGGCCGTCGCATGGTGAGAGCCGTCGCATGGTGATGGTGCCGCGTTTCGTCGTGCAGCTTCATGACGCGACGGCACTGCATTTCGACTTGCGGATCCAGGCCGGCGAGGTCTTTCGTTCGTGGGCCGTGCCCAAGGGGCCCTCGCTTGATCCGGGGGTGCGGCGCCTTGCCGTGCCCGTCGAGGATCATGACCTCTCGGCGGGCGACTTCGAGGGTGTCCATGAGGGGCAGATGCGCGGCAGCGGTGCTGTGATCATCTGGGATGAGGGCGACGCTGAGATCATCCGCGATGAGCCCGGCCATCTGTCTTTCACCCTGTATGGCCACAAGCTCTCCGGCCGGTTCGGCCTGACCCGCACGGGCGAGCGCCGCTGGATTCTCGTCAAGGTCCGCGACGAGCACGCGCGGGCGGGCTCGGACATTGCCGCCGAGCGCCCTGCGAGCGTGCGCAGTGGCAAGACCTGGCAGGACCTGCTGAACGAGCAAACCTCAGGCGGCGAGCGCTGACGAACGGCACCGCCAGCGGAATCTGGCGCGGCCGGCCATCCAGGACGCACCGCCTCAGGGAGACAATGAGTGTGTGCGCTACCGGTATCTGGCGATCGGGGCTGTGGTCTGGGCCACCGGATACGCCGGGGTTTATGTCATGGTCGTCAGCCAGCAGGGCAACTCGCCTGCGTGGTGGTATGTCGCGCTGCTGGCCGCGGGGACAGGGTCGCTGGCTTTCGCCGCCACCCGGCGATGGCCCAGGCCGGCTCTGATCGTGGGGGTGGCCAGCCTCGCGCTTGCCGCGCTGGCCGGGGTCCTGTCGATCGGGATGCTGCTGGTGCCAGCAGTGGTGGCTGCGGCCGCCGCGGCTGCGGGAACCCCCCAGCGCCCACACATCAGCGAGCCCGCCAGCTGAGGATCTGCGCCGCGTGGCCGGAACCCGTTGACGGTTCTCATGCGAGCGGCGCCGGGGCTGGCGGCGAAGGCAGTGATGGAGCGCGATCCCGTCATCATGAAGATCGCCAACAGCTGGCTGATCCTCAACGTGGGCGGCGGCCCGGGCCTGCAGTGGCTCCCCGCACGCCTGGCACACCACCTGCGTCACCAGCTGATTCCGCAGTGGTGCTGGAGGATCAGCGGCGGGCCGTCCTCGCCTGCCAGATACCGGGGCGATCAGTAGATCGACCGGTCCGCGATGGAGTAGCCGCCATCGACCGGGATCGCCGCCCCCGTCACGAAATCCGACGCGGGTGCCGCCAGGAACACCGCTGCGCCGACCACGTCCTCGGCCCGTCCCCACCGGCCGGCCGGTGTCCTGGCGCGGATCGCCTCCGCGAGCGGGATCTCGTGCAGCGGCTGGGTCAGGGGGGTCACATGCCAGCCGGGCAGGATCGCGTTCACCTGGATGCCATGGGGAGCGAGTTCGACCGCGAGAGCACGGGTCAGCCCGAGCAGGCCGGTCTTCGCCGACCCGTAGTCGGCCGCTTCCAGCGCACCGTAGACCGAGTACATGGAGCCGATGTTGATGATCTTGCCGCCCGCTCCCCGCGCGGTCATGGCCGCCGCTGCGGCCTGCGCGCACAGGAAGGAACCGGTGAGGTGGGTGTCGATCACGGCCTGCCAGTCCTCGCGCTTCATGCCCAGCAGTGGCCCGCCACGGAACAGGCCCGCGTTGTTGACCAGGATGTCCAGCCCGCCGAAGCGTTCGGCCACGCTCGTGATGGTGGCAGAAACCGCATCGTCATCGCGGACGTCCAGGGCGAACACCGCGCCGTCGCCAATGTCGGCTGCCATCGCGGCGTTCTTCCCGGCGTCCCGGCCGGTCACCGCGACCTGCGCGCCGGCCCCACGCAGGCCAAGCGCCATCGCCTTGCCAAGGCCGCTGTTGCCGCCCGTGACCAGCGCGGTCTTTCCCTCCAGGGAGAACAGATCAGGCATGCGTCCATCATGGACACCCCTGGTGCCCGTCAGCTATGTGATGACACTGGCCACCGGCGGGCCCCGATCTGGGGTCTGGCCATAACGCCGTGTCGGTGACCCTCCGCCGCTGACGGCGGAGGGTCACCACGGGCGGCTCACAGCGAGCCGCGGCTATCCCCTCATCCCGTGCCAAGGCCGCACTGGCTGGCGCCTCACCGGCGACCGGCGGACAGGCCCGCGTCGAACAGCACGGTCCGCCCGTGTGACGTCGATTGTGCCCGCCGACAAGCGCAGGGTGGCGCTCGTGCCGACGTTGGCACGAGCCGGCAGGCCGAAGGTCATCACCAGAGCCGGGCTAGGGTGTCGGCACAGGATCGGCGGCGAACGACTGCCTGTACGCAGATAGCGTATTCGGGTACGCATAACTAAGCGGAATGATGCCGTCGTGGTTAGGGCTGAAGTATGCCTGGAACGCCACATTGTTGCTGTGCACGTAGGCACCTATGCCCTGGACGTAGTAAGGGTCGTCGCCGAGGCCTCCGTCGCCTGCCGCGTCCGTGCCCCATTCAGGTATGCTCATGGGCTTGCCGAGCTGCGCCGCGAATGCCTGCACGGCGTTCAGGCCATCTGGCTCAGCCGCAAGCTGCTGGAACGCGGCAGCAGACGGGACCGGGCGCTGGCCCGAGCAGAAAGAGTCGTAGATGTCGACCCCGATGATGTCGACATAGGCATTCCCGGGATACCACTGCGAGAGCGGGTAGTTTTCAATACAGGCGTTCACGTTCCAGTCGAACAGGAAATGTGAGCCCGCCACTGAGCGCATGGCCGTGACCTCCTGGGCGAAGCATCTGGCCCATGCCTTCTGCTCCTGGGCGGTGGTGCCCATGAAGTCATTCTCCCAGTTGCCGTTCATCTCCTTCCCCAGCCTGATGACGGAGCTTCCGAAGCCGGCTGCCACCAGGTTGCGGGCGAGGGTCGCGGCGTAGCCGTTGAACTGGCCCGCGGCACACCTTGTCTCCCAGCCCAGCGGATTGCCGATGTCCTTCTCGCTGTCCGGGATGAGGTTCATCGAGATGACCAGCTCGCGGGGGCCGGGGCCAGCGGCTATCCAGGAGGTGAAGCCATACCGGGAGTGATCTATCCAGGGGCTGTCCCAGCTGGCCCAGGTGGGACTGTTGTCGATGAAGGTTTCCAGGCAGCTGTAGGTGACCCCGGCCGCCCGCTCGGTCGCCCGCAGGCTGGACATCAGCGCGGAGCCCGTCCCAGCGAGGTAGATGCAGTTGGTCTTGGAATCACCCGGCTGGATGAGCCGCCTGGCCGCGGACGCGGCCGGTGGTCCGGGAGAACAGGCCCCGACAGCGGCAGCGATCATCACCGACCCCAGCACCGCGGCCATGGACTGCTTCATGCTCTTATCGTTCCAGAGGGGTGACCGATGGAGCTGATCGTCGAGGATGCCGTCTTTGTCACGATGGCCGCAAGCGCCGGGCTGGCCAGGAGCATGCTGGTCCGCGATGGGCGGATCGCCGCGGTCGGCTCGGCCGATGAGGTCCGCGCGGTGGCCGCGCCGGGCGCGGCGGTGGTCCCGCTGGGTGGGGCCACCGTCATCCCCGGGCTGATCGACGCCCACTGCCATGTATCCGATGTCGGCTATCTGGCTGCGGGAGCCGACTGCGCTCAGCCGTTGGCACCGGACATCCCGGCCATTCAGGCGCGACTGCGGGAAGCCGCCGGCCGGACGCCGGAGGGTTCCTGGGTGACCGGAAGCGGTTATGTGGAATACAAGCTGCGCGAGCGCCGGCATCCGACTCGCGCGGATCTCGACCAGGCCGTGCCGGACCGCCCGGCCGTGCTGTACCACACCTCGCTGCACGCCTGTGTGCTCAACACGGCCGCGCTGAGGGAGGCCGGGTTCGAGGACGGGCAGCCCGATCCCGCGGGCGGCGCGCTCGGCCGCGACAGCGACGGCCTGCTTGACGGTGTGGTGTATGAGGGCCCCATGTTCGCCCTGTTCGAGCGCAACCTGCGCCATGACATCACCCGCATGAGCGCTGCTCAGCGCGCCAGGCTGGTGGCGATGGCGGGACAGCGGCTCGCGGCGTTCGGCGTGACCACGGCATGTGACGCGGACATGCGCCGGGACACGTTCGCCGCCTTCGCGGAGGCCGACGAGCGCGGCGTCCTCAGCCAGCGCATCTACGGGCTCGTCGTCCACGACGAGGTGGACTGGCTGGTCTCCTCCGGCCTGCGGGGCCGCCACTCCGGCCAGCTGGCCACCGAGGCCGTGAAGATCTGGGCCGATGGCGGGATGAGCAGCCGCACCGCGGCCATTCACGGGACGTACCCGGTCCCGCCGTATGGATCGGGGATCTTGTTCTTCGACCGTGACGAGCTGACCGAGCTGGTCCGTGACTTCGACGCCCGCGGGTTCCAGGTCGCGATCCACGCTCAGGGAGACCGGGCGATCGAGACTGTCCTCGACGTATACGCCGCGATACTGCCCGGCGCCGCGGGAAATCCGCGCCGGCACCGCATCGAGCACGGTGGTGCCATGTACCCGCCGCTTGCCGCCCGGGCCGCCGGCCTCGGGATTCTGGTCGTGAGCCAGCCCGGATTCCTCTCGGCGCTGGGCGACGGGTTCGCAGCGGCGTTTGGCGACCGCAGCGGCCAGCTCTACTCCTTCCGGTCCTGGCAGCGTGCTGGCATCAGGGTCGCCGGGTCGTCCGACGCCCCGGTGATCACCGCCGATCCGCTCATCGGCATCCAGGACGCGGTCCTGCGCCGCACCGCCGAAGGCCTTGTGCTCGGCCCGGAGGAACGCCTTACGGCCCGGGACGCACTCGCCCTGTACACCCAGCACGCGGCTTACGCTGTGCACCGCGAGAGCGAGGTCGGCTCCCTCGAACCCGGCAAGCTCGCGGACTTCGTCGTCCTGGACGCCAGCCCGCTCGACGCGGACCCCGAGCAGATCGCAGACATCGGTGTCCTCGCGACGGTCCTGGGCGGGACGCCCGTGTACCAGTCCGCGAGCATCTTCCCCGGCGGGTGACCGTCCCGGCCCCGCGTCAGCCGGGAAGCCGCCCGCGCTGGAGCCAGCTCGAGCTCAGCTCCCGGCCTGCCGCGGGCGGCCGTATGTGCCGCGGCGGGTGGCTGCGCATGTCCAGGACGTCCGGGGAGTACTCGCGCGGCGTCACCGGCGCCGGGCCGGCTGGGTACCCGACCCGGATGAGCATCTGCGGCGTCTCGTGGAACGGCCAGGCGCCGGGCCAGCGGCGCGGCTCATGCTTGTGGTCGGCCAGCTCCAGCGGCTGGGTGAGGAATGACGCTGCCACGCCGTAGCGGGTGGCGGTCAGCAGGGCGCGCTGAAGGGCCTGGCCGGCCCGCAGCCAGTCCAGCGGCCGGTCTTCGTCGGTGGCCAGCGCCAGCATCTGCGGATGGGACTCGAACCGCTCGACCGGGCGGCCGTCACCCCAGTCGAAGCCGAAATCCCGGACCGGCGGGTTCACGGACATCGGTGGTGGCTGGGGCCCGTACGCTGCCTTCGGCACGCCGAGACCCGGCTCGGCGCCGCTGGTCCACTGCCGCAGTTCGGCCACGTAGTGCCGGTCGCCGGTGAGTTCGCGCTCCGCCTGCCCGGCGGCGTGCAGCCACCTGGTGACCTGGAACGGGAAGAGCACCCGCAGCCAGCACCGCTCCTTCGCCGCGGTGCCGACCAGTTCGGTGAGGATGTTGGCCGGGACACGGTGGCCGTTGAACGGCCAGCGGTAGGTGTGGCGGCGCGGGATCGCGTCGTACAGTTCCTGCTCGTCGGCGGTGGGCGGCCTGACCCGGCCGGTGACGATCTCGACCGAGGCGAGCAGCGTGGGGTCGCCGTCCGGATCTGGCAGCAGCCAGGCCGCGAGCTCGTGCCCGGTCACCCGGATGGCCATCCGCAGGTTGAACAGGGCGGCACCGCAGCTGATCGCAAGCTCGCGGGCACCCGGGTCGGTGACTTCCAGCCAGCGGTCGGCGTGGTGCTCGTCCGCCCCGCCCCTGTTGGCCCGCAGCTCGATGCGGTCATCCGAACGGACCCAGAAGGACCATGGCTGGGTGTTATACACAGACGGCGCCTGCTGGGCGGCGCGGATGATCCGGAAAAGGGTCCGGTCGTCCGCGAACGGGCTCAGCATCACGCACCTCGGTAGCTCGTGCCTGTTCGCAGACTCGCACCGCGCGCCGGGCCAGGTCACGGCGCGTTGGTCCCCGGCGCCAGGGCCAGACGTCCTGGACTGCTGGCCGGCCGCCGAATACCCCGAATGACCGGCAATGCCTGTCCGGTAAGCCCTGGACGGTATATCTCCATTGACTGCATCAATGGCGGCGGGAGCGTTCGCACTGCCCCGGCCGGACCGGCTCGCGGCATTGCTGGCGTCACTGCCTGGCCAGCCGAGACGGGCCGTGCAGGTGGCCGAGGGCTGGATACGGGCGCTGGCCAACGTCGGCGTGGTGTCCCTGCTACCGCATCCGGTCACTCACCCAGCCATGGCCGAGCGGCTCCAGCTGCTCCACAGCGCCGCACCGCCGACCGGAGCCGGCCACCCGGAGCGGCCCGCCCTGCCCAGGAAGCGCACGATGACACAAGCGCCACCGGTGGGGCCGCTCGGGCCCGATGTCGCGGTCACGCACATCCTGGTGGTTACCGACCCGGCGCGCGCACGTGACTTCTGGGTGGATGTGCTGGGCGCGGAACGGGATGGCCACCTGGTGGAGATCAGCCAGGTCCATCAGAGCGGGCAGTAGCCGGCCGCCACCCAGACTGCGCCGGATGGGCCCGGGGGGCCGTCAGGTCGTCGCCAGCGCCCGGGCGGGAATGAGCAGCGCCGCCACGACGCAGCAGACCAGGAACAGCGCCGACATCGCGAACGTCCGGGTGAACCCGGCCAGCGCCGGCAGGCCGTGCACGGTGCTCGCGGCGACGTTCGTCGCCGCGAGCTGGCCACCCAGGGCCCCGCCGAGCGTGCGCAGTACCGTGTTCATCCCGCTGGCGACACCTGTCTGGTGCGGCGGCACGGCCTGGACGATCAGGTTGCCCAGCGCCGCGAAGGCCAGCCCGATCCCGACCCCCAGCAGCGTCGAGCTGACCAGCATGTCGTAGGGGTGCCGGCTGGTGAGCGTCAGCCAGCCGCAGGCGGCGGCGCTCACGGCCGCACCGGCGACCAGCGCGCGCCGTGAGCTGAAGCGCCGCTCGACCCGGCCCGCCACCGAGCCCAGCACGCCCATGCCGAGCGCACACGGCAGCAGGTACAGCCCCGCCGCCACCACCGAGGCCCCGTACCCGAAGCCGGTGCTGCGGGGAAGCTGGGCGAACTGCGGCAGCAGCAGGAACCACGCGTACAGGCCAGCGCCGACGAGGAAGGCGGCCAGGTTGGCCGTCCACACCCCGCGGACCCGCATCATCGTCATGTCGATCAGAGGATTGCGGCTGCGCAGCTCGGTCACGATCCACAACCCGCAGATGGCCAGTCCCGCTGCCAGCAGCGCAAGCGTGCGAATGCTGGTCCAGCCCCAGGCCGTGGTCTGGGCGATCGCGATGAGCACGCAGCACATGCCTGCGGTCAGCAGCGCGGCCGCGCCCCAGTTGACCCGGCCGGGCGAGCGGACCTGCGACTCGGGGATGAGGCGCCAGGCGCAGGCGGCGGCCGCGACCATGACCGGCAGGGGAATCCAGAACAGCCAGTGCCAGCTCAGGTGCTCGTCGATGAGCCCGCCGACGACCAGGCCGAGCCCTCCCCCGACCCCCAGGATCGCGGACATCAGCCCGATGCTCCCCGCGACCCGGTCGGCGGGAAACTCGTCGCGGACGATCGCGAACGAGAGCGGGAAGATGCCGCCCGCCACGCCCTGGATGACGCGGGCCACGATCAGGACCGGCAGCGAGCCGGCCACGGCCGCGAGCACGGTCCCGGCGGCCAGCGCCAGCAGGGTCAACACCAGCAGCCGCTGCTTGCCGTACATGTCGCCGAGCTTGCCGATGATCGCCGTTCCGACCGAGGCCGAGAGCAGGAACCCGGTCAGCAGCCACGTGACGCCCGTCTCGCTGGCGTGCAGGCTGTGCTGGAGCGTGGGCAGCGCCGGGATCACCGCGGAACTCAGCACCGCGTAGGCAAGGGCCGCGAGCGACACCACGCCCAGGATCACATTCGGATGGACGCGCTGATCCGCTCGCGGTCCCGGCAGCATCCCGTCACTGTAACCGAACGGCGGCCGGGCGCTCGGCGGCCTGTCACGTCGCGCCCGCCGCGGTGATCACCGCGAGCAGGAACGTGGCCAGGGCGCCGAAGCCGTGACCGACCGGGATCAGCGCAGCCAGGTGCCCGCTGGGCTTTCTTTTCGCCTTGGCGGGGTCAGCGCGGACGCTGGCGAGTACCTCCTCGACGAGCCTGGCCATGAGCGCCTCATCGGTGGCCGCGCTGGCCAGCATCTCATCGGTGAGCTTGCGGACCAGCGCGTCCTCGGCTGGCGGGGCGAGCATGCCGCTCGGGAAGATGGAAGCGGACCGCGGGCCGGCGCCCGGCGCGGCCTCGGTATCAGGGTAGGGAGTCCACAGGGTCACCGTGGAGATGCCGAGCCCGATCGCCGGCATGAGCAGGCCGACAGCGGTCCAGGCCAGCGCGACCCATCCGGTCACCAGGTAGCCGGCCCACCCGGCCAGCCCGGTGAGGGCCAGGCTGAAGTGGGCGACCAGGACCCCTGGATGAAGGCCGTCCTTGCGGGCGCGCTGCTGGCGCAAGCCCCCGCGGGCGGCGAGCCTGCTCAGCATGTAGGCACCGATACCCGCGGTGAACAGCCAAGCGGCCAGCGTGGCAATGCCAAGCACCCGGCTGTCCGCGGCAGCGGCCATATTTCAATGATCACCCGGCCCGCGGGCCAGCACCAGCC
>DATKRG010000087.1:0-2295 GCA_035532275.1 Streptosporangiaceae bacterium
CGCCATCATCGCCGACCACACCGCCGACGCCGACTTCGTCGCCGCCGACCTCATCGCGCAGGCCGAGCACGACCCGCTCGCCGCCTGCCTGCTCATCACCACCGACCCGGCGCTGGCCGACCGCACCGAGAAGGCCCTCGCACCGCAGGTGGCCGCCGCCCGCCACCGCGAGCGGGTGGAGCAGGCGCTGGCGGGCCAGTCCGCCTGCGTGCTCGTGGACGACCCCGACGCCGCGCTGGCGGTGTCGGACGCCTGGGCGCCCGAGCACCTCGAGATCCAGGCCGAACATGCTGCCGCCCTGGCGGCCCGCGTCCGCAACGCCGGCGCTGTCTTCGTGGGCGCCTACGCCCCGGTGTCGCTCGGCGACTACCTCGCCGGGTCCAACCACGTGCTGCCCACCGGCGGCACCGCCCGGCACACCGGCGGCCTGTCGGTGCTGTCTTTCCTGCGCGGCATCCACGTGGTCGAGTGCTCGCGGCCCGCGCTGGCCGCCGTTGCGCCGCACATCGACGCCCTCGGCGGTGCGGAGGACCTGGCCGCCCACGTCGCCGCCGTCCGCATCCGGGTACCGGAGGGCGGGGCGTGAACCTGCCGGAATGGCTGCCGGTCCGGCCGGAGCTGGCAGGCGTCACCGCCTACGGGGCGCCGCAGCTTGACGTGCCGGTCCGGCTCAACACCAACGAGAACCCCTACCCGCCGTCGGCCGGGCTGGCGCGCGCGATCACCGACGCCGTCGCCGCGGTGGCGGGCTCGCTCAACCGCTACCCCGACCGGGACGCGGTCGCGCTGCGCGCCGATCTGGCCGCCTACCTCGGGCACGGCCTGGACGGCGGGCGGGTGTGGGCCGCCAACGGCTCGAACGAGATCATCCAGCAGCTGCTGCAGGCGTTCGGCGGCCCCGGCCGCACCGCGATCGGGTTCGAGCCGTCGTACTCGATGCATCCGATCATCGCCCGTTCCACCGCCACCGAGTGGATCAGCGGTGCCCGCGAGGACGACTTCGCCCTCGACCCTGGCCGGGCGGTCACGGCGATCGGCGAGCACCGGCCGGACGTGGTGTTCCTCACCTCACCGAACAACCCGACCGGCGCCGCGCTGCCGCCCGCGGTCATCGAGGCGGTGTGCGCCGCCGCGCCCGGCATGGTGGTGGTGGACGAGGCATACGCCGAGTTCGCCCGCGACCCCGCGGTGACCGCGCTGGCCCTGCTGCCACGGTTCCCCGCCCTGGTGGTCACTCGCACCATGTCCAAGGCGTTCGCCCTGGCCGGCGCCCGCCTCGGGTACCTGGCGGCCGATCCGGCGGTGATCAGCGCGCTGCTCCTCGTCCGGCTCCCGTATCACCTGTCCTCGGTCACGCAGGCGGTGGCGCGGGCCACGCTCGCGCACGCGGCCGAGCCGCTGGCCACGGTCGCCACGATCAGGGCGGAACGGGACGCGGCCGTGGCCTGGCTGCGCGGCAGGGGACTCGCCGTCGCTGACTCGGACGCGAACTTCGTGCTGTTCGGCGCCTTCGCCGACTCCGGCGCGGCGTGGCAGGCACTGCTGGACAGGGGGGTGCTGGTGCGCAAGCTCGGCCCGCCGGGGTGGCTGCGGGTGAGTGTCGGCACGGCTGAGGAGATGGCCGCGTTCCGGGGCGCCCTGGACGCGGTGCTGGCCGGTGCGGCCGGCCGCACCACCCTGGACACCGGGACGCGCGGGGCACCGGAGGAGGCACGCAGGTGAGCCGGACCGCCCGCCTGGAACGGGTTACCAAGGAAACCAGCGTGCTGGTCGAGCTCGACCTCGACGGCACCGGCACCGCCGCGGTCAGCACCGGCGTGCCGTTCTTCGACCACATGCTCGCCCAGCTGGCCAAGCACGGCCTGCTCGACCTGACCGTGCAGGCGGTCGGCGACGTCGAGGTGGATGCCCACCACACGGTGGAGGACACCGCGATCCTGCTCGGGCAGGCGCTGCGGGAGGCGCTGGGTGACAAGACCGGCATCAGCCGGTTCGGGGACGCCGCCGTCCCGCTGGACGAGACGCTGGCCCGGGCCGCGGTGGACCTGTCCGGGCGGCCCTACCTGGTGCACGCCGAGCCGGACGGCATGGCGCCGCTGATCGGCAGCTACGACACCACGCTGACCCGGCACTTCTTCGAGTCGCTCACCGCGGCCGCGGGCATCTGCCTGCACCTGAGCGTCACCGGGCGCAACCCGCACCACATCGTGGAGGCCCAGTTCAAGGCGGTGGCCCGGGCGCTGCGGGCGGCGGCGGCGCCGGACCCGCGGGCCCGGGGCGTGCCCAGCACCAAGG
>DATKRG010000088.1:0-28077 GCA_035532275.1 Streptosporangiaceae bacterium
GCCCCTGTCCGGGCTGGCTGGCAGAATGCCTTGCGTGCCTCGCCTTCTCCGCGGGCCCTTCCGCGACCTGCCGCGCGAGGTGGCAATCCTCACCGCCGTCTCGTTCACCGTCGCGCTCGGGTACGGGATCGTCGCCCCGGACATCCCGGCGTTCGCCCGGCACTTCGGCGTCAGCACCGCCGAGGCCGCGGGCGTGATCAGCGCGTTCGCGCTGATGCGCATCGTGGGGGCGCTGCCCGCGGGGCGCCTGGTGGACCGGCTCGGCGAGCCGGTGGTGATGGCGGCCGGCATCGCGATCGTCGCCGTGAGCAGCATCGTGGCCGGATTCTCCCGCTCGTTCACCGAGCTCGTCATCCTGCGCGGCGCGGGTGGGCTGGGCTCGGCGATGTTCGGGGTCAGCGCCCAGACCCTGCTGCTGGTCAGTGTGCCCAGCGAGCAGCGGGGCCGGGCCAGCGGCCTGTTCGCGGCCGGGTTCCTCGTCGGCGGGATCAGCGGCCCGGCCCTCGGTGGGCTCATCGCCGCCTGGTCGATGCGGGCACCGTTCATCATCTACGGGTGCATGCTCATCGTCCCGGCGGTCATCGCCGTGGCGGTGCTCCGGGACGGGCCCCACCAGCGCGGCGCCGCCGGCCGGCCGGCCGTGCGGACGTTCGCGGGGATAGCCCATGCGCTGAAGGACCGGGCCTACCGTGCCGCGGCCGCCGCGAACCTGGCGGACGGGTTCGCCGCGATGGGGGTCCGCAGCGCCATCGTGCCGCTGTTCGTCCGGGACGTCCTGCACCGGTCGGCCATCTGGACGGGCATCGGGTTCGGCGTGGTCGCCGTCCTGAACGCCGCCACCCTCTTCCCGGCCGGGCGGCTCGCCGACCGGCTCGGCCGGCGGCCGGTCGTCGTGACCGGCTGCCTGGTGTCGGCGGGCGGCATGGTGATGCTGGCGCTGGTGCCCGGGCTCGGCGGGTACCTGGCGGCACTGGCCGTCTTCGGCTTCGGCTCGGGGCTGCTGGACGTCGGGCCCGCTGCGATGATCGGCGACATCCTGGGCGGCCAGGGCGGAACGGTCGTCGCCTCGTACCAGATGGCCGGTGACATCGGCACGGTCAGCGGCCCCGTGGCAGCCGGCTACCTGGTGGACGTCGCCTCCTACGGCGCGGCGTTCGGGCTGGCCGGCGCCGTGCTGGGACTGGCGGCCGTGCTCGGCATCTTCGCCCCCGAGACCCGGTGGCGGGACAGGACCGGGACATGTGAGCCACGCAGAGTAGTTTGTCCATAGATATTGACAATTGCTTGTCATAGCTTAACCATGGTGTCCAGCCTGAGGGGGCCGCCCGGCTGCCGTCTGGGAGCCTGCCGGCCCTGCGCTCGTCCCTTGTCTGGTGCGCCGAGACCGGAGGTAGGCCCGTGGGAAGCAGTGAGGCAGCGACGGGGCCAGTCCAGGCCGGAGATGCTCCGTCCACACGCCTTTTCATCCGGCAGACCTCGGGTCTGGTCCGTGAGCTCGGGATCCCGGCAGCTACCGGGATCTCGCTGGCCTCGGTCGCCGTCGTCAACACGTTCATCAACTTCAACGCCGGGCTGACGGACTTCGCCAAGGCCGACATGTACCTGCCGCTGGTGTCCGCCGCGGTGATCTGGCTGGTCGCCATGTTCGCCTACCGGTACCTGCTGCGGGCGGTGCCACGGGCCGGCGGCGAGTACGTCTACCTGTCCCGGATCGTGTCCCCCGCCGTGGGGGCCATGGCGGGCCTCGGGATAGCCGTGGTGTTCACCTATGTGCTGTCCACCAACGCCCACTTCGCGGCGCAGTTCACCCCGTTCATGCTGACCGGTCTCGGCCTGGCCTTCCACAGCACGGCCCTGGCGAACGCCGGGAACCATCTGACCAGCAACGGCGCGATCGCCTGGCTGAGCCTGGTGGTGATGCTGATCGTCGCGGCGCTGTCGCTGTTCCGGGTGAAGATCGTCGCGCGCATCATCTTCTGGCTCATCATCGTGCAGGTCGTGGCGTTCGTCGTGCTCATCGGCATGCTGGCTGGCAACTCCCACGCGACCTTCGTGACGGCGCTGGCCAACTACAGCCACCACCCGGGCGCCTACCAGGCGATCATCTCCGCGGGCAAGGCGAACGGTGTCATCTTCGGCACCTCTATCGCGGCCGGCGTGGCGATCATCCCGTTCATGGTGCTCAACTACAACGGGGTGCTCTACTCCTACTACGTCGGCGGTGAGCTCCGCCGGCCTGGCCGCACCTACCTGTACGCCTCCACGATCAGCATCGGCGTGCTGGTGTTGCTGTGGATCGGCGTCTGGGCGCTGCTGCGCGCCCGGATGGGCCTGTCCTTCATGCAGGCGCAGGCGAACCTGGGCGTCGTCAACCCGACGGCCTACGCGAAGATCACGAGCCTGAGCTCGGTCTCCGGCGGGCTGGGCTACGGCCTGGTGCTGTCCACCGACCCGGTCACCAAGATCCTCTTCGCGACCGCGGTGCCGCTCGCCGAGATCGCGGTCAACCTGGCCTTCCTGACCGTCACCACCCGCGTCCTGTTCGCGCAGGCCTTCGACCGGCTGCTGCCGGTCGGCGTGGCCAAGGTCGGGGACAAGAACCACGCGCCGAACGTGGCCATCGGCATCGTGCTCGTCATCGGCGCCGCCTTCTGCCTGCTGACCAGCCTGGTCAACCTCGGCAGCATCGTGGCCCTGCAGAGCCTGTTCTTCACGCTGATCCTGCTGGCCGGCGGTGTCGCGGCACTGTTCCTGCCGCTGCGGCGGCCCGAGCTGATCGAGCTGCCCGGGGCCAGCGACGAGGCGCGCAAGACCTTCCTGCGCAAGGTCATGCTGGTCGGCGGCGCGACCACCCTGCTCGCGCTGTTCACCGTGTACGAGCTCGCCGCGCATTCCAGCGTCTACGGCAAGTTCAGCTGGGAGTCGATCCTCACGCTGGTGATCGTCCTGGGTGCCGGCCCGGTGATCTACCTGATCGCCCGGACCATCCGGCGGCAGCGGAACTCGCTGGACCTGAGCCTGGCCATGCACGAACTGCCGCCGGAGTAGCCGATGCTGGGATCCCGCCGGCAGCGCGGCAAGAAGTCACGCGCTCTGCGCATCTACTTCGCTACCGACGTCCATGGCTCGGACGTGTGCTTCCGCAAGTTCCTGGCTGCCGCCAAGGTCTACGAGGCGGACGTGCTGATCCTGGGCGGGGACTTCGCGGGGAAGGGGCTGGTCCCCGTCCTCGCCCAGGACGGCTCGCTGACCGCGCGGGTCGGCGGCGAGAACGTGACCGTGCCGGACGGCGAGTGGGACCGGCTGGCTGCGCAGGTGAACCGGGCGGGGTTCTACCCCGTCCGGATGGAGCCGGCCGGGCTCGCCGCCCTGGAGGCGGACCCGGCCGCGCTGGACCGGCTGTTCCGCAGCGAGATCGCGGCCCAGATGCAGCGCTGGTGCGAGCTGGCCGCGGAGCGCCTCGACCCCGGTGTCCGGTGCATCATCACGCCCGGCAACGACGATCCGGTGGAGGCGGACGCGGTGCTCACGGCCGACAGCCGGGTGGAGTGCCCAGAACTTGAGCTCTGCGACCTCGGCCCGGTCACGATGGTCAGCACGGGGGTGGTCCCCTACACCCCCTGGAACACTGAACGAGAGTGCTCGGAAGAGGAGCTGGGCAAGCAGATCAGCGAGATGCTTGACCAAGTTCCAGCGGGCAGGAACTGCATCTTCAACGTTCACTGCCCGCCGTATGCGTCAGGGCTCGACGACGCGCCGGAGCTCGATGACACCTTGAAGCCCGTGATCCGCGGCGGCCGGCCGAGCATCGTGCCGGTGGGCAGCCATGCGGTGCGGGAGGCCATCAAGCGGTACCAGCCGGTCGTCGGCCTGCACGGCCACATCCACGAGTCCAGGGGGGCGCAGAAGATCGGCCGGACGCTGTGCGTCAATCCTGGCAGCGACTACTCGTCGGGCGTGCTGCGCGGCGCGGTGGTGGACATCGGCGAGGACGGGACGTGCCTGGACTTCCTCCTCACGACCGGATAGGCGGGATGAGCGGCGGGCCGCTGGCCGATCCGGTCGCCGAGACGCGACGGCTCATCTCCAGCGCGCAGGAGCAGGGGGTGGTCCTGCGCGCGCTCGGCGGGGTGGCGGTCCACCTGCAGGCCCCCGACGGCCAGCCGCGGCTGTCCCGGCGGGTGAAGGACATCGATCTGGCTGCCCCGCCCGGCAGCGGGCGGGCCGCCTCCCGTTTCCTGCAGGCGGCCGGCTACCTGGCCGACGAGATGTTCAACGCGCTGCGGGGCGGCCGGCGGCTGCTGTACCAGGACCCGGCCCACGGCCGCCATGTGGACGTGTTCGTCGGCGAGTTCTCGATGTGCCACGACATCCCGCTCACCGGGCGCCTGGACCGCGAGCCGCTCACCGTGCCCAGGGAGGAGCTGCTGCTCAGCAAGCTGCAGATCGTCGACCTCACCGGGAACGACCAGAGCGACATCTACAGCCTGCTGTTCCACCACGACGTTGGCGAGGACGGCGGCGCCGGAATCTCCAGCGCCTTCGTGGCGGCGCTGTGCGCCCGCGACTGGGGGCTGTGGCGCACCTGCCAGCTGAACATCGAGCGGTCGCTGGCGAACCTGGAGACCTCCGGCCTGGAGCCGCAGGAGCGCAAGACCGTCGCCGGCGGGCTGCAGACCCTGTGGGGCCGCATCGAGGCCGAGCCCAAGGGCTGGCGCTGGCGGGCGCGCAGCCAGGTGGGGGACCGGGTCCGCTGGTACGCCGAGCCGGAACAGGAGCAGGCCGATGGCGCGTGAGGCCGCCGGGCTGGAGGTGCTGACCATGGGCCGGGTCGGCGTCGACATCTACCCGCTCCAGGTCGGCGTGGCCCTGGAGGACGTGACCGAGTTCGGGAAGTACCTGGGCGGGAGCGCCACCAACGTCGCGGTGGCAGCGGCCCGCCTGGGCCGCAGCGCCGCGGTCATCACGCGCACCGGCGAGGACCCGTTCGGCCGCTTCGTCCACCAGGCGCTGCGCGGATACGGCGTCGACGACCGGTTCGTCACCGCGGTGCCGGGGCTGCCGACCCCGGTCACGTTCTGCGAGATCTTCCCCCCCGACCATTTCCCGATCTACTTCTACCGCTACCCAAAGGCGCCGGACCTGGAGATCAGCGCCGCCGAGCTGGACTACGACGCGATCCGCGCGGCGGGCGTGTTCTGGGTGACCGTGACCGGCCTGTCCGCCGAGCCCAGCCGCTCGGCCACGCTGGCCGCGCTCCAGGCGCGCGGGCGGGCCGGGGTGACCGTGCTGGACCTGGACTACCGGCCCTCGTTCTGGCCGTCGCCGGACGAGGCCCGCCGCTGGGTGCGCGCGGCACTGCGCCATGTCACGGTGGCGGTCGGCAACCTGGACGAGTGTGAGGTCGCGGTGGCGGAGCGCGATCCGCTCCGGGCCGGGCAGGCCCTGCGCGCACAGGGGCCGGACCTGGCGGTGGTGAAACAAGGGCCGCTGGGTGTGCTGGCGATGGGCGGGGACGGGGTGGTCAGCGCGCCGCCGGTGCCGGTCGAGGTCGTCAACGGGCTCGGGGCCGGGGACGCGTTCGGCGGTGCGCTGTGCCACGGCCTGCTGGCCGGGTGGGACATCGCCGCCGTCATCCGCTTCGCCAACGCGGCGGGCGCCCTGGTCGCCTCCCGGCTCGCCTGCTCCGCGGCGATGCCGCTGGCCGGCGAGGTGGAGGACCTGCTTGCGCGGACGAGCGATGTTCACTGACCGGCTCGCCCAGGTCATCCAGACCCGCGCGCGCCGCCCCGAGCAGGTGAGTGAGGCGGCGGCGCAGCGGGCACGCCCGCCGTCGGCAGTCGGCCCGGACGGCCGCCTGGTGATCGTGGCAGCCGACCACCCGGCCCGGGGCACGCTGCGGGCCGGCCGCCAGCCGCTGGCCATGGCCGACCGCGGCGATCTGCTGGAGCGGCTCTGCGTGGCGCTGGAGCGGCCCGGCGTGGGCGGTGTGCTGGGCACCGCCGATGTGCTGGAGGACCTGCTGCTGCTGGGTGCGCTGGAGGGCAAGGTCGTCATCGGCTCGATGAACCGGGGCGGCCTGGCCGACAGCGTCTTTGAGATGGACGACCGGTTCACCGGCTATGACGCGGCGGCGATAGCGCGGATGCGGTTCGATGGCGGCAAGATGCTGCTGCGGATCGACCCCGACGACCCGGCGACGGCGGCCACCATGCAGGCATGCGCCCAGGCGGTGTCCGACCTGGCCGGGCGCAGGCTCATGGCCATGGTCGAGCCGTTCATCGCCCACCGCGTGGACGGCCGCGTCAGCAACGACCTGTCGCCCGAGGCCATGATCATGGCCCTCACCATCGCCTCTGGCCTGGGCACCACGTCGGCCTACACGTGGCTCAAGGTCCCGGTGGTCAAGGACATGGAGCGGGTGATGGCCGCCTCCACCCTGCCCGCGGTGCTGCTCGGCGGCGAGGTGCCCGACGACCCGGAGCTGACCTTCGCCGGCTGGCAGCAGGCCCTGCGGCTGCCCAACGTCATGGGCCTCATGGCCGGCAGGTCCCTGCTCTACCCGCCCGACGGCGACGTGGCCGCGGCGGTCGACACGGCGGTCAGCTTGCTGTGAGGGTGAGCGGGGTGCGCCATCTGCGCGCGGACGCCACAGCCGACGGGACGTGGCGGGTGTCGGTCGGTCCCGAGCAGGCCGGCTGGGCCTACTGCGGCCTGCGTGTCCTGGACCTGCCGCCCGGCGGCTCGCACACGCTGCGCACGGCCGCGGACGAGGTGGTGGTGCTGCCGCTGGCCGGGTCCTGCGTGGTGGAGTGCGACGGCGAGCGGTTCGAGCTGGCCGGCCGGGCCGGCGTGTTCGCCGGCCCGACCGACTTCGCCTACCTGCCGCGGGACGCCAGCGCCCGGGTGACCAGCCCGGGCGGCGGCAGCTTCGCGCTCCCGGCGGCCCGCGCCCGGGCCCGGCTGGCGCCGCGGCACGGCCCCGTGTCCGGGGTACCGGTCGAGCTGCGCGGTGCGGGCAGCTGCTCGCGGCGGGTACACAACTTCTGCATGCCCGGCGTCTTCCCGGCCGACCGCCTCATCGCGTGCGAGGTGATCACCCCGGCGGGCAACTGGTCTTCCTACCCGCCGCACAAGCACGACCAGGAGCGGCCGGGTGAGTCGGTGCTGGAGGAGATCTACTATTTCGAGATCGCGAGCGGCCCGGCCGGCCCCGGCGTCGGCTTCCAGCGCGTCTACGGCACCCCGGACCGGCCGGTGGACCTGCTCGCCGAGGTCAGGGCAGGCGACATGGTGCTGATCCCGCACGGCTGGCACGGCCCGTCGATGGCCGCGCCCGGCTATGACATGTACTACCTGAACGTGATGGCCGGGCCGGGCGCCGAGCGCGCGTGGCTGGCCTGTGACGACCCGGCCCACACCTGGGTGCGCGGCACCTGGCCGGGCCAGGACGTGGATCCGCGCCTGAGCGCTCCGGGCGGTGCGGGCGGCTCCGGCGGCACTGGCGGTCCGGGCGGCCACGGCGGCGCCCGGTGACCGGGCCCGGCGTGGTCCCGGACGGCTCGGTGCGGCTCACCGTCGCCCAGGCGCTGGTGCGGTTCCTGGCCGCCCAGCGGTGCGAGCGCGACGGTGCCGAGCACCAGTTCTTCGCCGGCTGCTTCGGCATCTTCGGCCACGGCAACCTGGCGGGCATCGGCCAGGCGCTGCTGGAGGCCGAGCTGCACGAGCCGGGCACGCTGCCCTATCACCAGGCCAGGAACGAGCAGGCGATGGTGCACGCCGCGGCCGCGTTCGCCCGCATGCGCAACCGGCTGTCGGCCTGGGCCTGCACCTCGTCGATCGGCCCCGGCGCCACGAACATGATCACCGGTGCCGCGCTGGCCAGCATCAGCCGGCTGCCCGTGCTGCTGCTGCCCGGCGACGTGTTCGCGGCCCGGGTGGCGCCGCCGGTCCTGCAGGAACTGGAGTACCCGGGCGGCTACGACGTGTCGGTGAACGACGCGTTCCGGCCGGTCTCGGTGTTCTTCGACCGGATCTGGCGTCCCGAGCAGCTGCCGTCAGCGCTGCTCGGGGCGATGCGGGTGCTGACCGACCCGGCCGCCACCGGCGCGGTGACGCTCGCGCTCCCGCAGGACGTGCAGGCGGAGGCGCGTGACTGGCCGTCCGAGCTGTTCGCCAGGCGGGTCTGGCATGTCGCGAGGCCGGTCCCCGAGCCAGCCGCGCTGGCCCGGGCGGCCGATGTCATCCGCTCGGCAACCCGCCCGCTCATCGTGGCCGGCGGCGGGGTCATCTACTCCGAGGCCACCGCCGAGCTGCGCGCGTTCGCGGAGGCGGCGGGCATCCCGGTCGCGGAGACCCAGGCCGGGAAGGGCGCTCTGCGCTACGACCACCCGCTGGCCCTGGGGGCGATCGGCAGCACCGGCACCACCGCGGCCAACGCGATGGCCGCCCAGGCCGATGTGGTCATCGGCATCGGCACCCGCTACAGCGACTTCACCACCGCGTCCCGGACGGCCTTCGCCTGCCCGCAGGTCCGTTTCGTCAACATCAACGTCGCCGCCGCGGACGCGGTGAAGCTGGCGGGCACGGCCCTGGTCGCCGACGCCCGCGCGGCGCTGACCGCGCTGGCCGGCGCCCTGGCCGGCTGGTCCACGGGCGCCGCCTACCGCGAGCAGGCCCGGCGGCTGGCGGCGGAGTGGGACCAGGCCGTCGGCCTCGCGTACGCGCTCGGCCACCAGCCCCAGCCGGCCCAGTCCGAGGTCATCGGGGCGGTCAACGACGCTGCCGGGCCGGACGGGGTGGTGGTCTGCGCGGCCGGCTCCATGCCCGGTGAGCTGCACCGGCTGTGGCGCAGCCAGGACCCGAAGGGCTATCACGTCGAGTACGGCTACTCGTGCATGGGGTATGAGATCGCGGGCGGCCTGGGCGTGAAGATGGCCGAGCCGGGCCGTGAGGTGTTCGTCCTGGTGGGCGACGGGTCCTACCTGATGATGGCCCAGGAGCTGGTCACGGCGGTGCAGGAGGGCATCAAGATCATCGTCGTGCTGGTGCAGAACCACGGCTTTGCCTCCATCGGCGCCTTGTCGCAGACCGTGGGCGCGGCGCGGTTCGGCACCCAGTACCGGTACCGGAACGCCCGGACCGGCCGGCTGGACGGCGGCATCTTGCCGGTGGACCTGGCCGCCAACGCCGAGAGCCTGGGCGTACGGGTGCTGCGGGCGCAGACGATAGCGGAGCTGCGGGCGGCGCTGGGCCAGGCCAGGAGCGAGGTGGGGCCGGTCCTGGTGCACATCGAGACCGATCCGATGGTGCCCGCGCCCGGCAGCGACGCCTGGTGGGACGTGCCGGTCGCCGAGGTCTCCGCCCTGGAGCCGACCCGGCAGGCCCGCCACGCCTACGAGGCGGCCAAGGCCGGCCAGCGGCCCTTCGTCGGCCCGCAGGCCCCGCCGGCCTAGCGGGCCGCTACCGCCGCCCTGCAAGGACCCCGCCGGCCTAGCAGGCTGCTACCGCCGCCCGCTACCAGCCGGCGGTCGGCGGGCCGGACGGCACGGCGGCCGACTCCGCCCTGGGCAGGCTGGTGGTGAAGGCATAGCGGGAGGCCCGGTAGAGGTGCTGCCCGAACTCGACCGGGCGGCCGGTGTCGTCGTAGGCGATGCGCTCCATGGTCAGCAGTGCGGCACCGCGCGTCTCGCCCAGGGTGCGGGCCTCGGCGGCCGACGCGTTCTTGGCGCACATGCGCTGGGTGGCCGAGCACATCCGGATCCCCGACGCCCGCAGCAGCTCGTACAGGCCGTGCTGCTCCAGCATCTCGATGCTCAGGTGGACGAGCGCGGCCGGCAGGTAGTTGTGCATCAGGGCGATCGGCTCGCCGTCGGCCATCCGGATCCGCTGCAGCGAGTTCACCAGCGCCCGTTCGGGCAGCTGCAGCGCCTCGGCGACCCGGTCGCTGGCGTGGGTGACCTCGTTCCTGATGACCTGGGTGGCCGGGGCCCGGCCGGCCGCCGCCAGGTCGTCGTAGAGGCTGGTCAGCTCCACGTCCCGGTCGATGCTCTCGTTCGCGACCAGGGTCCCGGCGCCGCGCTTGCGGACCACCAGGCCCTTGTTGGACAGGTACAGGAAGGCGGCGCGCACGGTGGGACGCGACATGCCGAGCCGCTCGGCCAGCTGCACCTCGTTCTCCAGCCGGGCGCCCACCTTGAGCGCGCCGGACCTGATGGCCGCCTCGTAGTGCTGAGCAAGCTGGAAGTACAGCGGCACCGGGCTGGTCCGGTCGATGCTGATCACACCGGGCGTGCTGATCCCGGGTTCGGGTGTCACGCCCGACATTCAGCCTCCATGGTCGCGGATCCGCATGGGCCTGGGGTTCCTGGGCCCGGGCAAGTATTCAGGCTCATTTGTCTGAACATTTTATTGATTGCGGAGCTAGTTCAGTATAGATGGCGCTGACGGGTACCGTGGCGGCTGGCGGCTCATCGCGAACAGCAGACCGTCGGCAGCGTGCCGGGCAGGCCGTCGACCTGGCCATCGGCAGCTCGCCGCCCCGGCGCCGGCGGCGTGACCCGAGCAGGGTAATTTGTCCCGACATTCTCACAGTATCTTGACAGGTCATATCGAACGGGAGCAGACTCGGCCATCGAAGCATCCAGCGGATCTGACCTGGCAGGAGGGCTGAGCACCCACGATGGCCCCCTCCCCCGGACCCGCCCGGCAGCTGCGGATCGGTGTCGTGCTGGAAGCCTTCCTGGACCAGCCGCTGGCGGAGCTGCTGGCCTGGCTGCGGCACGCCGCCCCGCAGATCACCGACATCGAGGTCGGGGCCGGCGGGTACGCCCCGCACCCCCACTGCGACGTGGCCGCCCTGCTGGGCAGCGCGACCGCCCGGACCGCTTGGCTGGACACGATAGCGCGGCACGGGCTGGGCATCAGCGCGCTCAACGCCTGGGGCAACCCGCTGCACCCGGACCCCGAGGTCGCCCGGCGGCATGACCAGGACCTGCGTGACGCGATCAGGCTGGCGGCCGCGCTCGGGGTGGACCGCGTCGTCGCCATGGCCGGCTGCCCGTCGGCCCTGCCCGGGGACCGCGCGCCCCACTTCGGGGCCGGCGGCTGGCTGCCCTACCTGGAGGGCGTCTACGAGCGGCAGTGGGAGGGCCAGATCGCGCCGTACTGGTCCAATCTGGCCGCCTTCGCCGCCACTGAGCACCCTGGCCTGCGTGTTTGCCTGGAACTGCACCCGGGCACGTCGGTGTTCAACGTCGAGACGTTCGGCCGTGTCGCCGCGCTCGGGCCCGCGATCGGTGCGAACCTGGACCCCAGTCACTTCTTCTGGATGGGCATGGACGGTCACCGCGTCGCCGCCGCGCTCGGCGGCCGGGTCGGGCACGTGCACGGCAAGGACACGGTCTTCCACGCCGACTCGCTGGCACTCAACGGCCTGCTCGACCGGCGGTGGCCCGAGCCCGCGGCGGACATGCCGTGGACATTCGCCGTTCCCGGCCGGGGCCACGACCTGGCCTGGTGGACCGGGCTGGTGCGGGCACTGGCGGGGTCGCAGGCCCAGGTGGTGTCGATCGAGCACGAGGATCCGTTCGTGCCGGCGCAGGCCGGCGTGCCGGAGGCGGCGCGGCTGCTGCGGGCGGCGATCGACGCGGCGCAGGACGTGCCCGCGTGAGCGCGGGCGGGCCGCTGCGGGTCGGCATCGTCGGCACGGGGCTCATCGCCCAGGTCATGCACCTGCATCACCTGGCCGAACTCAGCAGCCGGTTCGAGGTCGCGGCCGTGTGCGACATCGTGGAGGACAGCGCCCGGGCCTGCGCCGAGCGCTACCGGATCCCGGGCGCGTTCACCGACTGGCAGGAGCTGATCGCCCAGCCGCTCGACGCCGTCCTGATCCTCACCTCGGGCAGCCACGCGCCGATCGCGGTGGCGGCCGCGCAGGCGGGCATGCACGTGTTCGTGGAGAAGCCGATGTGCTTCTCCGTCGCCGAGGGACAGGCGATGGTGGCGGCCGCGGAGCGGGCCGGGGTCATCTTGATGGTCGGCTACCCGAAGCGGTACGACCCGGCCTTTCTCCGCTTCCAGGAGGAAGCCGCCCAGGTGGACGGGGCCCGGCTGCTGCGGGTGACCACGTTCGAGTCCCCGCTGGGGCCCTACGTCGGACACCACCCGCTGCTGCAGCGCACCGCGCCGCCGGAGCAGATCGCCCGCGCGCTGCGGGCGGACAGCGAGGCACGCATCGAGGCGGCGATCGGGCCGGCCAGCCCGCTGGAGCGGCAGGTGTACGAGCTGGTCCTGCTCGACACCCTGGTGCACGAGCTCAACACGGTCCGCGGCCTGCTGGGCGAGCCCGACCGGCTGGAGTTCGCCGGCCTGGCCCGCGACAACGTCACGGTGATCCTGCGGTTTGGCGGCCTGCCAGCCGCCATCCACTGGCTCGACCTGCCCGGCATCTCTCGTTATGCGATGGAGTTCGCTTTGTACGGGCCGGACCGGCGGGTGACGCTGACCTTCCCGTCCCCGTTCCTGCGTAACGAGCCGGCCGTCCTGGACATCGAGGGCGGCGAGCAGGGCAGCGCCCGCTCCTGGCGCACCCAGGAGGTCGTCTCCTTCACCAGCGGCTTCAAGGCCGAGCTGGAGGCGTTCGCCGACAGCATCGCCAGCGGCCAGCCGCCGGCCACGTCCGGGCTGGACGGCCTGCGGGACATCGCACTGTGCCAGGCGATCATCGAGAGCCATCGCAAGGGCGGGCCGGTCGACGACCCGGCGGGCCTGGGCGGGGAAGGGGCCGCGAGGTGAGCACGCGCAGCGACGGCGGAGCGGAGATAGCCGTGGCGAACGCCCCGGTCAGCTACGGCGCGTTCGAGGTCACGGTGGGCCACGACCCGAACGTCCCCGACGGGGTCAGCGTCCTGGACCAGGTGGCCGAGGCCGGGTACGCGGGCATCGACCTCGGTCCCGTCGGCTACCTGGGCAGCGGGCCGCAGCTGGGCGAGCTGCTGGCCCAGCGGGGGCTGGGCCTGGCCGGCGCCTACCTGGAGCTGCCCTACGCCGACCCGGACGCGCTGGAGCGGGCATTGCCTGACCTGGACGCCCTGCTGGCCACGTTCGACGCGGTGCGGCCGTATCTGCCGGGCCCGCCGCCGCGTCCCACCCTGGCCGACGCCGGCAGCCGCGAGCGCCGCAGCCGGCCGGGCCGGTCCGCCACCCAGCCGGGGCTCGGGCTGGACCGCGACGGGTGGCGCCGGTTCGCCGCGGGCCTGGCCCAGGTGGTGGCCCGCTGCCGCGACCGTGGCTACGAGCCGACCTTCCACCCCGAGACCGGCACCTACGTCGAGGCCCCCTGGGAGATCGAGGAGGTGCTGGCGTCCTCCGACATCGGGCTCTGCCTGGAGACCGGGCACATGATGCTGGGCGGCGGCGACCCGGTCGCGATGCTCAGGGACTGGGGCGACCGGGTCAACCACGTCCACCTCAAGGACGCGGTGCTCGCCGTCATGGCCGGGATCGTCACCGACGGCGCACCGGTGACCGACATCTGGTCGCGGGAGGCGTTCTGCGCGCTGGGCAGCGGCGACCTCGACGTGGCCGGCATCCTGGACGGCCTGCGGGACATCTGTTTCGGCGGATGGCTGGTGGTGGAGCAGGACATCCTGCCGCGCAGCCGGGAACGGTTCGCGCAGGCAGCGGCCGAGCAGCGGCACAACCGCGAGTTTCTTGCCGAACGGGGGCTGTGACATGCGGCCGCCTTTCCGCCTCGGCCTGATCGGTGCGGGCCGGATGGGCCGCACCCACATGCGTGCCCTGGCCGGGTCACCGCAGGTCGCGGTGACGGCCATCGCCGAGGTGTCGCAGGCGTCCCGTGCCACCCTGGCGGCGGGCGACGCGGCGCTGTACCCGGGCGTGGGCCAGATGCTGGACGGCGCCGCCATCGACGGGGTCCTGATCACCGCGCCCAGTGACCAGCACGGCCAGATCATCGCCGAGGTCGCCGCCCGCGGCCTGCCGATCCTGTGCGAGAAGCCGTGCGGGGTGACCGTCGCGCAGACCCGGGCGGCGGCCGGGGCCGCGGCGGCGGCGGGGGTGCCGTTCCAGGTCGCGTACTGGCGGCGGTACGTGCCGGCGCTGCGGGTGCTGCGGGCGCAGATCGCCGCCGGTGAGCTGGGGACCGTCCATCTGGTCGCCTGCTACCAGTGGGATCTGGAGCCGCCGCCGGCGGCGTTCCGCGCCCACAGCGGCGGCATCCTCATCGACATGGGGGTGCACGAGTTCGATCAGCTCCGCTGGCTGACCGGCCAGGACATCGGCGTCCTGCATGCCGCGGCGGCCGGGCCGGTTCCCGATGGGCTCGGCGAGGCCCCGCACCAGAGCCCGGATGTGGACAGCGCGCAGGTGATCGTGGAGCTGTCCGGGGGCGGCACCGGTCTGGTCTCGCTGGGCCGGTTCCACCCGGCGGGCGACATGGCGCGCGCGGAGGCGTTCGGCACCGCGGGCACGGTCCGCTGCGACTTCCTCGACCCGGCGGAGGGGGAGCGGGCGCAGCTGGCGGCGGTGCGGCTGCAGGCCGAGAGCTTCGCGGCGTTCGCGGGCGGCGGCCCATGCGAGGGTGCCACCGGCGACGACGCCATCGCCGCCCTGGACGCCGCGCAGCGCGCCGCCGCCGCGATTCCCGCCCTGTCCGCTGCTGGCCTGGCGGGCCACGGCGCATGACCGCGGCTCCGGAACTCAGGGTCGGTGTCGTCGGGTACGGCGTGATGGGCAAGGCACACTGCTACGGCTACCGGGTCGCCCCGATGCTGCGCGAGCTGCCGGTGACACCCGTGGTCGGCGTGATCTCGGGCCGGAACGGGCCAGCGGTCGCCGCCGCCGCCACCGCCTACGGCGTGCCGGAGCACACCACCGACTGGCGCGACCTGGTCGCGCGCGGCGACATCGACGTCGTGGACATCTGCACTCCGCCCGGCACGCACGCGGAGATCGCGCAGGCCGCCGCGGCCGCTGGCAAGGCGGTGCTGTGCGAGAAGCCGCTGGCCGTGTCCTACCCGCAGGCCGCGGCGGCCCTCGCGGCCGTGAACCGGGCCGGGGTGCACCACGCGGTGGGCTTCAACTACCGGCGGCTGCCCGCGGTCGCGCTGATGCGGCGGATGGTGGCCGAGGGCGCCGTCGGCGAGGTGCGGCTGTGGCGGGCGACCTGGCTGTCCGACGAGTTCGCCGACCCGCGGACCCCCTATGACTGGCGGTTCGACAAGGCGATGGGCGGGACGACCATCGCGGACCTGGGCTGTCACCTGATCGACCTGGCGCTGTGGCTGGCCGGGGATATCCAGAGCGTCTGCGCGCAGGCCACGACGTTCATCACCGAGCGCCCGCTGCCCGGGGGCGGCACCCAGCCGGTGACCGTCGACGACGCGGCCAGCGCGCTGCTGCGGTTCGCATCCGGGGCGCTCGGGACCGTCGAGGTCGCGCGGGCCGCACCGCGGCGCCCGTGCGATTTCACGGTCGAGGTGAACGGCAGCCGCGGCACGCTGGTGTTCGACTACGCACGGCTGAACGAGCTGCGCTACGGCCGCGCGGACGACGACCCGGGCCTGTACGGCATGCGGCGGATCCGGGCCGAGCATCCCAGCCACCCCTACGCGGCCAGCTGGTGGCCGCTGGGGCAGGGCGTCGGGTACGGCTCGTCCTTCGCCAACCAGGCCGCGGACCTGCTGGCGGGCTGGCCGGAGGCGCCGTGGGCGCCCGGGTTCGGCCAGGGCGCGGCGGTCCAGGCCGTCTGCGACGCGATGGAAGCCTCAGCGGCGCAGGACCGCTGGGTGGCGGTCAGCGAGGTGACCGGGGCGCCGCCGGGCCCGGCCTGACCAGCGGGTCAGTGCATCCCGCGATGGTCACGCGGCCAGCCCGAAATGCGGCAGGCAGGGCTCCAGCCCGCGGATCTCCACCGGGACGGTGCGGTGCGCCTGCCAGGTGGCGCGATCCATCCGGAACCGGTGCGCGAGGACCGGGCGGCCACGGACGGCGTACCGCAGGATGCCGTCGTCGGCGTAGCCGAGCTTGCGGGACACCCCGGCCGACGCCGGGTTGTCGTCGTGCGACTCCGTCGTCGCGTACTGCGCGCCCAGGCCCTCGAAAGCCAGGGCGAGGACCGCGGCCCGCATCTCGGTGCCGGTGCCCTGGCCCTGGTGGTCCCGGCCCAGCCAGGAGCCAGTGCCCACCTGGCGCAGGATCGCGAAGTCCCGGCCCCGCATGCCCTGGGTGCCGACGACGGCACCGTCCCGGCAGACCACCAGGTCGAGGGTCCAGTTGGACGGCTGCCAGGACCCCCAGGTCGACCAGAAGTACTTCAGGACGTTGCCGGGGATTTCGGCGGCGGGGGCATCGGTCCAGGCAGCCGCGAACGGCATCACCTGCGGGTCGTGGATCCCGCGGGCCGCCACGGCCGCGAGGTCGTCGAGGTCACCGAGCGTGGGCCAGCGCAGCTCCAGCCGCGGTGTCCGCAGCCGCAGGCCCGCCAGCGGCCAGTGAGGCGATGTCATGCCCGCGATTGTGCGGCCCTGTCCCAGCCTCCGCAACGAAATAACAGCCGGGGTGGCGCTTGAGACGCTGGTTTCACGCGCTCCGGTCATTCCGGCGTCCTGTTTGTGCTGGTATGTGGTCACCGAAGCCGTGAAACGCCGGCTGGCGGGCTGCCCGCCGCGCGGGCGGGGACCGGTAACCGTGCGGCGCGGAAGCGGTCCAGGACCAGGCCGGCCATGGCCGGATGGTCGCCGAGCGGGGGACTCACCCAGGCGGCACCGCTGTGCCGGAGCCGGTCATGGAACGAGCCGGGGGCCAGCAGGTACGTGGCCACGGCCACCGGCCCGCCGGTGCGGGTGGTCAGGTCGGCGATCGCCTCGGCCACCGTGGGCCGCGCGGCTGACGCGAACGCCGCCAGCACCGGGGCCCGCCGGCGCTCGGCCAGCAGCGCCGCCTGATCCCGGGTGGCCGCCGCCGCTTGCGGGTCGGCCGACCCCGCCGCGGCCAGCACGACCGGGGCCCAGTCCGGCACCCCGGCTGCGGCCAGCCGGCCGGCCAGCGCGGGCACGAGCCCGGGATCCGGGCCGAGCGGTGCGGCCACCGGCACCCCGGCGCGCTGCGCGGCCTCGCCGATGTCGTGGCCGAGGTGGTAGCCGGCCGCCAGCAGCAGCGGGACGATCACAACCGGGCCCGCAGCGTCGCTGGCCAGCGCGCCCGCCAGTGACGGCTCGGCGTGCTGCACGAACGCGGCCCGCACGGCGATACCGGGAGCGAGGCCGGCGACCCGGGTGAGCAGCGCCCGGATGGTGGCCTGCGCGGCCGGGTCGCGGCCACCGTGGGCGACGCCGAGCAGCGCCGGCCACGCGGAGCCGCGCGGGGAGCTGCCGGGAGTGCTAGGAACCATGCCCGAGGGCGTCCCGCAGCCCGACCACCTCGCCCACGACCACGACGGCGGGCGGCTGGATCTGCTGCGCCGCCGCCTCCTCCGCGACCCGTTCCAGGGTGGACACGAGCACCTGCTGCCGCTCCGTGGTGCCGTCACTGATCACCGCGACCGGGGTTCCAGCGTCCCGGCCACGCTTGATGAGCTCGGCGGCGACCTCGGTGAGCTTGCTGACCGCCATCAGCAGCACCAGCGTGCCCGGCCCGGTGGCCAGGGCCGCCCAGTCCACGGTGGCCCCCGGGTGCGAGGGATCGAGGTGGGCGGAGATCACCGCGAAGTCCTGGGTGATGCCCCGGTGGGTGACCGGGATCCCGGCCGCGGCCGGCACCGCGACGGCGCTGGTGACACCGGGGACGACCGTGACCGGCACCCCGGCACGCACGCAGGCCAGCGCCTCCTCGCCGCCGCGCCCGAAGACGAACGGGTCGCCGCCCTTGAGCCGGACCACCCGCTGCCCCGCCAGCGCCCGCTCCACCAGCAGCGCGTTGATCTGCTCCTGGGACAGGTGATGAGCATGCGGTGCCTTGCCCGCGTCGATGATCTCCACGTCGGGGTCGAGTTCGGCCAGCACCTGCCGGGGCGCCAGCCGGTCGGCGACCACGACGTCGGCCTCGGCCAGCAGCTGGCGGCCGCGTACCGTCAGCAGGCCGGGGTCGCCCGGCCCGCCGCCGACCAGGGCCACACGGCCCATGCCCCGCCGGCGCTGCGGCCGGACCGGGAGTGAGCCGTCGGCGAGGGCGAGCGCGATCGCCGCCCGCAGCCGCTGTGCCCGGACCGGGTCGCCGCCCGCGGTCACCGCGACCGTGATCTCTCCGTGCCGGGCCACCGCGGGTGTCCAGGCCCGCGACTGGCCGGCGTCGTCGGCGCGCACACACCACACGTGCAGGCGTTCTGCCTCGGCGGCGACGGCCGCGTTGACCCCGGGGTCATCGGTAGTGGCGTGTACCAGCCAGGCGCCTTCCAGGTCGCCGTCGCGGTACCCGCGCCGGCTGACGGTCACCGGCAGGCCGGCCAGGGCGGGGTCGGTGTCCGGGGCGATGACGTGCACCAGCGCGCCAGCCGCCAGCAGCGCCTGGGCCCGGCGCAGGGCCACTGCGCCGCCGCCCACGACTACGGCGCAGCGGCAGGTCAGGTCCAGCGTGAGCGGGTAGGTCACGGCGGTGTCCGGTCCACGGCCGGGGCGGTACCGGTGTGGCCGCCGGGGGACAGCCCGGCGAAACGCAGCTCGAACGAGCGGGCGCAGGCGCCGCACCGCCAGCTGCCGCCGGCCGGGCCGGCCGGCCGCAGGTCCTCGTCCCCGCAGTACGGGCAGTAGAACGGCACCTGCCGCTCGGGCTGGCCCGGGGGAGCGGCCCCCCGGAGCCCTCCGGTGTGCCCTTCGGGCACGTGCTGGCCCGGGGGAGCGACCCCCCGGCGCCCCCCGGTGTGCCCTTCGGGCACCTGGCCCGGGGTGCTCATACCAGCAGGCTCTCGTCGGCGCGGCGGGCCCAGGTCGCGAACTGCTCGCCGTCGGCCCGGCCGGACAGGTAGTTGCGCAGCACCCGCTCGCAGTAGTCCGGCAGCCCGTCCGCGGTCACCTTCAGGCCGCGCAGCTTGCGGCCGAATGCCGGGTCGGTGCCGAGCGAGCCGCCCAGGTGCACCTGGAACCCCTCGCCGCCGCCGGTGATCGAGCCCTTGAGCCCGATGTCGGCGACCTGGAACCGGGCACACGAGTTGGGGCAGCCGTTGACGTTGATGCTGATCGGGGTGTCGAAGCCGGGCAGCCGGCGTTCCAGCTCGGCGTACAGGCCGGCGGCCCGCTGCTTTGTCTCCACGATCGCGAGCTTGCAGAACTCGATCCCGGTGCAGGCCATGGTGCCGCGCCGGAACGCCGACGGGGCGACGAGCAGGTCGCGGGCCGCGAGCTCCTCGCTCAGCTCACTGACCTTGTCTTCCGGCACGTCCAGGATGAGCAGCTTCTGCTGGGTGGTGGTGCGGACCCGGCCGGACCCGTAGGCCTCCGCCAGGTCGGCGACCTGCCAGAGCAGGGTGCCGGAGGTGCGGCCGACGCTGGGGGCCACGCCCAGGTAGTAGCGCCCGTCCCGCTGCCGGTGCACGCCGATGTGGTCACGGTCGCCCGCGGCCGGGATCACCGGCGCCGGCCCGTCCGGCAGCGAGCCGGCCAGGTACTCCTTCTCCAGCACCTCGCGGAACCGCTGCGTGCCCCAGTCGGCGACCAGGAACTTCAGCCGGGCCCGGCTGCGCAGCCGCCGGTAGCCGTAGTCGCGGAACAAGCCGGTCACCCCCGCCCAGACCGCTGGTACCTGGTCCGGCTCGACGAACACGCCGAGCCGCTGGGCCAGCATCGGGTTGGTGGACAGGCCGCCGCCGACCCACAGGTCGAATCCTGGCGTCCCGCCCGGCCCGGTCACCCCGACGAACGAGATGTCGTTGACCTCGTGCGCGGTGCACAGGGCGGTGCAGCCACTGATCGTCGTCTTGTACTTGCGCGGCAGGTTCGTGAACCCGGGCTGGGTGGTCGCGACCTCCTCGGTCGCGCGCAGCACCTCGCTGGCGTCCAGGATCTCGCTGGCGTCCAGGCCGGCTACTGGGCAGCCCAGGATGTTGCGCGGGACGTCGCCGCACGCCTGCAGGCTGGACAGGCCCACCGCCTCCAGCCGCTGCCAGATTGCTGGCACGTCCTCGATCGACAGCCAGTGGTACTGGACGTTCTGCCGGTCGGTGATGTCGGCGAGGTCGCGGCCGTACTCCTTGGCGATACCCGCCACTGTGCGCAGCTGGCTGGCGGACAGCTGCCCGCCGGGGATGCGGACGCGCATCATGAAGTAAGGAGCCTCGATCTCCTCGTCCTCCAGCGCACCCGTCTTGCCGCCGCCGATGCCCGGCCGGCGCTGGGTGTACAGGCCCCACCAGCGGAACCTGCCACGCAGGTCGGCCGGGTCGATCGAGTCGAACCCGAGGTGGGCGTACCGGTTGACGATCCGCTCACGGACGTGCAGCCCGTCGCCGTCTTTCTTGAAGCGCTCGGCCGCGTTCAGCGGCTCGCGGTGGCCCAGTGCCCACTGGCCCTGGCCCCGCCGGGATGGGGATGGCATTGCCTGGTCTCTGCTTCCTGCTGCGGGCGGTCCGCGCACACCACACGCCGGCTGACGGCGCGGGCAGCGCGGGCGGACTGGGTCAGCAGCAGGGGCGACACATGGCGCTGGACACGCGCAGCAGGTCGACGTGACGGCGCCAGACGAGCAGGAGCTCACGGCGGCACATGAGTGGCAGGCCTGGGCGGCCACCAGCGGTGCGGGTCACGGTGAACTCCTCGTCGGGCCAGCGCAGAGCGGCTGGCGGTCACGACCTGTGATCACGACAGTATCAGCTGGATCCGGCGTCACCAAGAGGGCAGCCGACGCCAGGATGGCGCGCGACCGGGCGGACCGGCGTGCAGCGACGGACGCGAACACGAGTTGAACGGACGCGGTACAGAGCGGAAGCGGCGACATAACACAGTACAAAACGCCACCGAGACGGTGGCGAGACTCTGGTGAGACTGGGTCGTCGACGAGGAAAAATTACATCATGTTTACCTTTCTGTCGGCACCGGCGGTGCTCCGGGCCGGTACTTTATCCGTCCTACCTACAGGCATGTGCTGATGTAGCGGGCATGTGCTGATCCGCACTCTTGGCCCAGATAGTGGCCAACCGCTTGTGCATGGTTACAACAAGTAGTCCCTTGTAGACGTTCGTCGCTGGTGCGCGAGGAAGGCCGTGATGCTAGCGCAGGTCGTACATGCCGCCATTGTGCTGCCCAGCACCCATCAGTCACAGTGGCAGCGGCTGCATCATTGGCTGCCCATCGGGGTTGTCGGAGCCATCTCCTGGTCCGTGTGGCTCATCCGCTTCACCCTGTCCCGGGTGTACCGGCCGGTGCCGATCGGCTACATGGCGAAGACCTCGGTCGTGGTCCCGTCCTTCCGTGAGGACCCGGACATCCTCGACCGCTGCCTCGACTCGTGGCTGGCCGAGAACCCGACCGAGGTGATCATCGTGCCGGACCTGGCGGACACGGAGGTGATCGCCCGGCTGAAGGCCCGCGCCGCCACGGAGCGCAAGCTGAAGGTCGTGCCGTTCGCCCACACCGGGAAGCGGTCCGCGCTGGGCGTCGGCATCCGGCAGGCGACCCAGGAGATCCTGGTCCTGTCCGACTCGGACACGCTGTGGCAGCCGGGCCTGCTGCCCGCGGTCCTGTCCCCGTTCGCCGACCCGAAGGTCGGCGGGGTAGGCACCCGGCAGAACGTCTACATGCCGCGCACCAGCGTGTGGCGGCGGGTCGCCGACTGGATGATCGATGTCCGGTACAAGGACTACGTGCGGGCGCAGTCCCGCGCCGGCGCAGTGGCGTGCCTGTCCGGCCGGACGGTCGCCTACCGGCGGCGGCTGGTGATGCCGGTCCTGGAGCACCTGGAAGACGAGTTCTTCCTCGGGCGGCGCTGCGTTTCCGGCGATGACGGCCGGCTCACCTGGCTCATCCTCGCCTCCGGGCACAAGACGGTCTACCAGTCCACCGCCCGCGCGCTGTCCATGTTCCCCGACACCAGCCGGGCCTTCCTCAAGCAGCGGCTGCGCTGGAGCCGGAACTCCTACCGGACCTACTTCACCGCGATCTGGAAGGGCTGGCTGTGGCGCCAGCCGTTCATCTGCCAGCTCAGCGTCCTGCAGATCCTGCTCACCCCGCTGACGATGGGCTTCGCCGTCACCTACCTGATCGCCTGGGTCCTGCATCCGCAGTGGTACATCGCCGCGATCGCGGTGGGGTGGCTGATCATGGGCCGGGCCCTGCGCGGCGTCTCGCACCTGCGCGAGCGCCCCGGCGACATCTGGGTCCTCCCGCTGGTGGCGGTCATGACCATCGTCGTGGCGCTGCCGGTCAAGTTGTACGCGTTCCTGACCATGAACGTCCACGGCTGGCTTACCCGCAGCGCGGACCAGATCGGTGGCGAGGCGCAAACCGCCTCGTCGCTGACCTAGGAGGTAACGGTGTCACGGCGCAACCGCCGCCAGAACTCCCGGGCCAAAGCAGGCCGGTCGTGGCTCGCCGCCCTGGCCGCGCTGTGCGTTTTCGGCCTGCTCGTCGGCACCCCGGTGATCCTCAAAGCGCTGCACATCCACCTCCAGCCGGTCGCGGCGACATGGAGCCACGGGGTCGCGCTCCTGCAGCCGCCGCGCAACCCCCACGCGGTGCCGCTGCCACCGGTTGCCCGGGCGATCGACCCCGGCCAGCCACCGGCGCTGCTGCCGGTGGCCGACCCGGCCCGGGAGGCGGCACTGGTCACCGCCGAGGACAACCGGATCCGGGTCCTGCTGCACCTCGCGGTCCGCATCTACCAGCCGGAAGTCCTGCCGGTCCGCGGGTCCCTGCCGACCGTGGTGCTGACCCCGCGCAAGCGCCCCTACACCTCGGCCGACCTGGCCCAGTACGGCGCCCTGGTGCGGCTGCCGCATGGCGCTGGCCTGCTGCTGGACAACGTGTACGTGGCCGCGCACGCCACGCTCAGCCTGGGCGCTCCCCATCTGCAGGCGCTGTACATGGACTCCTCCGGCGGCGGCTTCGCGTCCATCGTCGCCTGGGGCGGCAACCTCTCCTTCCAGGGCACTGCCAGCCAGCCGTTCACGATCATCGGCTGGGACCGGGCGACCAAGACCCCGGCGCAGGACCGCGGGGACGGCCGCGCCTACATCCGCGAGGTCGGCGGCAAGATGACCTTCACCGATGCCCGGGTCTCCGCCCTGGGCTTCTGGAGCGGCCGGACCGGGGGGGTGGCCTGGACCGGCCTGAGCGGCCAGCCGAGCAGCGGCGGCGCCTCGTCCTCCACGTTCACCGACGACACCTATGGCGCGTTCGTCGCCCGCGGCCAGGGGGTCAGCCTCACCGGTGACCTGTTCGAGTACAACCAGCTCGACGGGGTCCACGTCCACCGGTACTCGGTGGGCACGTCGGTTGACTCCAGCTCGGCGGTACGCAACGGGCTGAACGGCATGATGGTGGACCGCGCGACCCAGGCCACCCTGCTGCGCGGGGACACGTCCCAGCACAACGTGCGCAACGGCTTCTTCGTGGACGGGCGGCCGCTGGTCAGCGGTGCCTCCGCGTCCGGCAGCTCGGTGGCACCCGGATCGGGGGCGACCATCGAGGACAGCTCGGCCTCGGGCAATGGCCGGACCGGCATCCTGGTCGAGGGCGGAACCGGCACGGTGCTCAAGGCCGACCAGGTGTGCGCGGCGATCACCGGCATCGCGGTCCGGTACGGGGCCACCAACTCGGTGCTGACCGGGAACGACATCGACTGCTCGCCCCGGTCGGGCCTGTCCCTGGGACCGGTCGCGCCGGGCACGATGGTCTCCGGCAACACCATCGAGAACCCCCGGATCGGGATCCTCGTCCGCAACTCCGGCCGGGAGGAGATCGACAACAACCTGATCAGCGGGGCGACCATCTTCGGCATCAGCGCCCGCGGGCTCGGCTCCCGGGTCAGCGGTGTCAGCAACGCCATCGCCGGGAACGGGTTCCGCCCGGTCGACTTCCGCGCCCAGGCGAACCCGCCCGCGCTGACCCGTACCGACACCTCGGCCTGGGCGCACCACGCGAAGATCACCTTCTTCTCCTACCTGCTCTTCCATCCGCTGGCAGCGCTGTGGCTGAGCATCGTGGTGCTGGTCGTGCTCATGTTCCTCTGGTCGCGCCGGCGCCGTCTGCCGCCGCACCCATACCCGGCGAGCACGCACTGGCGGTGGGTACCGCCCGATCCAGAGCCGCTGCCCGTGCCCGCGGCCGGCCATCCCGAGCGGGTCTTCGCCGGGGCGGTGGCGACCCGCCCACGGCCGGCCGGCCTCGATACCGGTCCCGGCCGGAACGGCTCCCGGCATCGGACTGGGCCGGCGCCGGCCTATCAGCCTGCGCTGGCCCATCAGCCCGCGCCGGCGACCGCACCCATGCCCGCGATCCAGATCCCGCCGGCGGCACCAGAACCAGAGCCGGCCGTGCCGGCACCGGCCACCCCGGCCACCCGGTCAGTGGCAACCCCGGCGCCCGCAGCAGCGGCCGTCTCATTCCCGCTGGAGACGCCGGCACCAGCGATGCCAGCCCGGGCGCCCGCATTCCCGGCGGCAGCGCCCGTATCCCCCGTGCAGCCGTTCGCGCCGGAGCCGGCAGAGCCCCGGTCCCGGCCGCCGTGGGCTGACGAACCGCAACCGCCGGGCAGCCCACCCTGGGACCTGATCCCGCCCGACGACCCGCCGCCCCACCCGCTCACGCACATGGCTGACTGGTCATGACCGCCCGTCGCACTGGTGTGCTGCGCGCGGCTCTGCTGGCAGCGCTGGTCGGCATGCTGGCGGCCTGCAACGCGATCGGCGCGCAGGGCACGGGCTCCCCAGGCACGGGCTCCCCGGGCACGGGCTCCCCGGGCACAGGTGCGGCGCCGTCGTCCGCCGCTCCCGGATCGTCCGCACCCACCGCCGCACCCGCCGTCGCGGCGGGCGCGCGGTCCGCCTGCGGCGGCCGGGGGAGCGTGCGGGTCTCGTCGGCCAGTGCGCTGACGAGCGCGCTCGCCACTGCCCGTCCCGGCCAGACGATCGTGCTCGCGCCCGGGGTTTACACCGGCGACTTCGTCGCCACGGTCTCCGGTACCCAGGCCGCGCCTATTACGTTGTGCGGCTCCCGGGGTTCGGTGCTCGCCGGGACGAGCATCCAGGAGGGCTACACGTTCTACCTCAATCAAGCCTCCTGGTGGCGGCTGGAAGGCTTCACGGTGCAGGGCGGGCAGAAGGGCGTGGTGGCCGACGGTGTCAGTCACGACCTGCTCTACGGCCTCTACGTCCATTCCACCGGCGACGAGGCCATCCACCTGAGGTCGTTCAGCAGCCACAACATCGTCAGCCACTGCGTGATCCGGCACACCGGCCTGCTCGTGCAGTTCTACGGCGAGGGCATCTACGTCGGCTCGGCCAACAGCAACTGGTGCCGGTACACCGGCTGCAAGCCGGACGCGAGCAACTTCAACCTGCTCGTGGACAACAACGTCGCCGGCACGACCGCCGAGAACATCGACATCAAGGAGGGGACGACCGGCGGCACGATCACCGGCAACCATCTGGACGGGACCGGGATGGTGGCGGCCGCGGCGACCGCCTGGGTAAACGTCAAGGGCAACCACTGGACGGTCGTGGGCAACACCGGTGTGAACAGCATCGGTGACGGGTTCCAGGTCCACCAGGTCTACCCCGGCTGGGGTATCGGCAACATCTTCCGCGGCAACCGGGCGCAGGTGAACGGCCCTGGTTACGGCATCTACGTGCAGAGCAAGAGCCTGCACACCGTGGTGGCGTGCAACAACGTGGTCGCAGCCGCCGGGCAGGGGCTCACGAGTGTGCCCTGCTCACACCTGTAAGAACTGACCAGCTCCGGTAGCAGACGAAAGAGGAAGGGCACATGGCGCTGCCATCCGCAGGTCTCCGGGTGACCGTGGTGGGGATCGGGTATCTCGGTCTCACCCATGCTGTGTGTATGGCGGACCTCGGGCATGAGGTCCTGGCGATCGATGTGGATCAGGACAAGGTCGTGCGGGCGGCCCGCGGCGAGGTGCCGTTCTTCGAGCCGGGCCTGGAGCCGCTGCTGCGCAAGAACCTGGAGTCGGGCCGGCTGCGGTTCACATCCTCATCCGCCGAGATCGGGTGGTTCGGGGACGTGCACTTCCTGTGCGTGGGCACACCGCAGGGCACCGACGGCGCCGCCGACCTGAGATATGTGCATGCCGCGGTGGACGAGCTCGCACCGCATCTGGCCCGGCGCTGTCTGGTGGTGGGGAAGTCGACCGTCCCGGTCGGCACCGCCCGCCGGGTGGCGCAGCGGCTGCACGCAGCCGCGCCCGCCGGGGAGCAGGCCGAGCTGGCCTGGAACCCGGAGTTCCTGCGCGAGGGTTTCGCGGTCGCCGACAGCCTGTCCCCGGACCGGCTGGTGTTCGGCACCGGCTCGCCCTGGGCCGAGCAGATGCTGCGGCGGGTCTACGAGCAGCCGCTGGCCGCGGGCACGCCCGGGCTGGCCATGGACCTGGAAACAGCCGAGCTGGTCAAGGTGGCTGCCAACGCCTTCCTGGCCACGAAGATCTCGTTCATCAACGCGATGGCCGAGGTCTGCGAGGCGGCCGGTGCCGACGTCGTGCGGCTGGCCGAGGCGCTCAAGTGCGACGAGCGGATCGGCAGGCGGTTCCTGGCCCCCGGGCTCGGTTTCGGCGGCGGCTGCCTGCCCAAGGACATCCGGGCCTTCCGGGCGACCGCGCGGGACCTGGGCGTCACCTCCGTCGTCGACCTGCTCGGCGACGTGGACAGCATCAACCTGGGCCGCCGGTCCCGGGTGACCGAGCTGGCCCGGGAGGCGGCCGGCGGCTCGCTCACCGGGCGCCGGGTGGCGGTGCTCGGGGTGGCGTTCAAGCCCGACAGCGACGACGTGCGGGACTCGCCGAGCCTGGACGTGTGCGCGCGGCTGATGCAGGAAGGGGCGGTGGTGTCGGTCCACGACCCGGTCGCCATGCCCAGCGCCGCCCGGATCAGGCCGGAGCTCAGGTACGCGGACTCGGTGTCAGCCGCGGCCGAGGGCGCCGACGTCGTCATGCACCTGACCGAGTGGTCCGACTACCGGGCGATCGACCCCGCCGCCCTGGCGGGCGTGGTCGCCCGGCGCACCATGATCGACGCCCGGTGCGCTCTGGACACCCGGGTGTGGCAGGAGGCGGGCTGGACCGTCCGCAGCCCGGGGCGGCCATGACGGGCAGCCGTTCGCGCGCGCTCATCGGCGGCCTCGGGCTGGTCCTGCTGATCGGCGGGATCGGCGGGTGCGGCGCCGCGAGGCACCATACGGCGGCGCTCCGCCGGGCGCCGGTGGTCCCGGGCGAGGCGACGGCCGGGCCGGACCTGACCGGGGTCAAGCTGCCCAACTTCATCATGCCGCTCACCAACGGCCCGGTGTCACGGCCCCGGCACAGCCTCACCCCCGGCGCCGTGGCCATCACCAGCACGGCCAGCGTCTGCGCCATATCCCCGCACGCACGCTCCCCCATGCCGTTCCCGCTGCAGACCGCGGTGTACAAGGCGTACGGCTACACCAGCCCGGCGGCGCAGCACAAGTACATCCTCGACTACCTGATCCCGATCGATCTCGGCGGTGCCCCGGTGGCCGCGAACATCTGGCCCGCCTCGACCCGCGGCACCGGCTTCTACCAGAAGAACCAGCTCGACCACATCCTGCATGACATGGTCTGCGGGCGGGCCATCACGCTCGCGCACGCGCAGCACGCGCTGGAGAAGGACTGGTACGCGGCCTGGCTGAAGTACGTGGTCGCGACCGGCCACATCTGACCGCGGCGCCCCGCCGGTGAGCGGTACCGTTCGCGGCGGAGGGAGGCAGGCATGGCAGTACCTGATATCCCAGGACCTGATATCCGCGCGATCGCCTCCCGGGTTGTCTACCAGGACCGCTGGATGACCCTGCGATGCGACGAGATCGAGCGGCGCGATGGCAGCCGGGGCACCTACGCGGTCGTGGACAAACGCGACTTCGCCCTGGTCGTCCCGGCCGAACG
>DATKRG010000089.1:0-1419 GCA_035532275.1 Streptosporangiaceae bacterium
GCGCCGCCGTCGGCCTCGGCCCGAACGCCACCGCCATCGTCCCCCTCGATCCGCTGATCGCCTCGCTTCCGCCGAATGAGCGGGGTGGGGGCGGCATCACTGTCGAGCAGCTCTCCGGCCCGGCGATGGCGATGTCCGCCGCGGGCTGGATGGAAAACGACCGCGAGGGCTTTTCCGCCTCGATCGAGTTCGAGCCGGGCTACATGCCGCAGCCGGCGCCGCGGCCAGCGGACACGAGCGGGTCCGGCCCAAACCCAAGCGCGCCGCCGCCTGCGCCGGCCAGCGGCCCGGTCGTCCTCGCCGCCACCGGTCTGATGCTGGGCAAGCCCATGGGCGGAGCCGGCTTCCCCGACCGAGTCCGCTTCCGCCCCTACGGCTACTTGCGCAACACCAGCCGCCGCCCGCTGCTAGTCACCGTCACCGCCAACGTGGCCATGGGCACGATGGGCGTGGCGGGAACCGCCGGCACGCCGCCGGTCTCCGAGAGCTTTGGGGTGATGCTTATGCCGCACGCGCTCGTTCCCGTCGCCCTCGCACCGCTCGCTCGGCGCCTGCAGCGGGAGATGGCGCGTAAGATGGGTATGGACCCGGATGCGGTCGAGGGCGCGATGCTGAACTGGTCGGTGAGCTTCGACGGCGGGGATGGCGAGGTGCTGATGACCACCGGCAGCACCGACCAGACCGGCAACTACGTCTTCGAGGTCATGCCGGTGCGGATGAGCAACGCCGTCGGCCTGCAGCTTCCCTATTGGAACACCGCCCACGGCAACGACACCATGTACTCGCTCTGGAACCCGGGCGGCGCCACGCAGAATGTCGTGCTCACGCTCTACTCCGCCGACGGCATGCACAGCTATGTGGTTCCGGTGACGCTCGCGCCCGGCGCCGCGGCCATGGTGGACATCGGCATGCTGCGCCAGGAGGGCACGCCCGACCCCAGCGGCAAGCTGCTGCCGCCCGAGGTCCAGGACGGCAGCGCCATGCTGGAGCCCGCCGCCGCGGCCCAGCCCGGCCCCAACGGCAAGATCATGCAGCCGGCCAGCGGCCCGGCGCAGATGCAGGTGGCGGTGAACGCCGGCATCTTCAATCCCGCGACCGCGACCTGCTGTTCGCAGTGCGGCTACTGCTGCTTCTACAGCTGCCCCTTAGTCACCTCGGCGTCAGCCGACATTGGCAACACGCTCGAATCGTACTTCACGCTGGAGGACTGCTGCGGGGTGGAGAACGACTTCTCCCTAAGCGCCTCCTGGGTGAGCGGCAACACCGCGATTCTCACCTCCGAGGGGTTAGGTCAATTCAACACGGTTGGGGCGGGCGACACCAGCGTCTTTGCCACGGTTGCGGCCCAGAACCAGGCTGCCAGCGGCTCCTATTGCGCCAGCGGCTGCCTGGATGGCAACTTCTCGGCCAGCAACCAGG
>DATKRG010000090.1:0-7466 GCA_035532275.1 Streptosporangiaceae bacterium
GCGACCTTGTCCATGGGGGTGCTCGGCGCCCTGCACCAGTTCACGCCGGTGGTGACCCAGCGGCGGCTGCGCTCGGTTCGCGTGGCCCGGGCGACATTCGTGGTCTGGCTGGCCGCCGCCTGGCTGCTTCCGTTCGGTATCGCTGTTCGGCAGGAAGGCGTGGTGGAGACCGGTGGCGCCTTCGCCGCGCTCGCCGTCGGCCTGCTGGTGGCCAACTTCTGGGTCCCGCTCTCAGCTCGTGGCAAGGGCGCACCGGTCCTCGGGCTGCGGTTGGCATTGGCCGGGTTCGCCGCTACGGCGTGCTTCGGCGTGGTCTACGTCGCCGACCGGCGCGGGAACTGGTTCGGCCTGCCCGGCCATGTGGTGCTCGCCCATGCGGTCATCGGCCTGTTCGCCTGGCTTGGGCTCACCTACGTCAGCGTGGCTGAGAAGCTGTGGCCGATGTTCTTCCTCGCCCATGTCCCCGGCAGGCACCGGGCCGGGCAGATGGCGGTGCTGGCGGTTCCCGCTGGGGTGGCGCTGCTGTCGCCCGGGCTGCTCACCGGCCTGCCCTGGCTGGCGTGGGCCGGGGCGGCTGTCCTGGCTGCCGGGCTCGGCGCGCACCTGGCCTCGCTGGCCGCCCACCTCCGGCACCGCCGCCGCAGAGCCGACCTGCACCTGGTGTTCGTGGTCACCTCCGCGGCCTGGCTGCTGACCGGGGCTGGGCTGGCGCTGGCCGCGGCCCTGGTGCTGCCGCACGATCACCACGCCGGGCTGGCGCTGGCGGCCGCCGCCGTGACCGCGTTCGCTGGGTGGCTGCTGGAGGCCCTTGTCGGCCATGCACACAAGGTGGTGCCGTTCATCGTCTGGTCGGTACTTCGTGCCCACGGGATCGGCACCGCCAAGACGGGCAGGCCGCTCGGATTCGCTGCGCTCTACGATCACCGCGCCGCCGCCGCGGTCTACGCCGTGCTGACGGCAGGCCTGGCCGCGGTGTGCACCGGATTCGGGATCTCCTCCCCAGGCGCCATCGCGGCCGGCGGCCTCCTGCTCGCGGCGGCTGGTGTGCTGGTAGCGGTCAACCTCTCGGTGTTCCCGGCCCTGCTGCTCTGGCGCCCCTCCGCCCGGAGGGCAGGCAACGCCCGGCAGCCGGGCCGGTCGCGGCCAGCCACCGGCCACGGGCCTGCCCAGCCGGCGGCGCCGCCAGCGCCGCCGCCGGCCAGACCGTTGACCTGATGCGCGGTCCGGCCGGTCAGCCGTCAGGCCGGTGGCTGTCCCTGTGGGCGCTCCTGGGTGCCTGGCCCGTCCTGTGCCGTCAGGTGTGCGACGCACAGGCTGGGCCCGGCGAACGGCTCCAGCCGGTCCGCGGTGACTGGCGCCCGCATCTGCGCCAGCGCGCCCTGCATGAGCCCGTGATGCAGCGAGCACACGACATCCTGCTGGTGCTGTGCGATCTCCCGGAACGGGCACTCGCGCAGCCGCAGCTGGTACTGCTGACCTTCGGTCACCGCCTGCGGGGAGAAGCCCAGATCCGCCAGGATCGCACTGAGCCTCCCGACGGCGTCGTCGGCGCTCAGCCGCTCGTAGGGGAGTGGCTGCTCAGTGAGGTAGGCGCCCCACTCCCGCCCGGCCTCGGCCGCGGCCTTACCCGGCTCAGGCATCATGCCCCGGATGAGGCTGATAAGCATCTCAGCGAGCAGCCGGTAACGTCGCTCTCCAGCCGCCCCGCTGCCAACTGCCCGGTACGCCATACTGGGCCGGCCAGGCACCGCCCGGGCCTGCGCCTCACGAGTGGCCAGCCCCGCCCCCACCAGCCCATCCAAGTGAAACCGGGCGGTGTTGGAGTGCAGCCTGGTCTGGTCCGCGACCTCCTGTACTCCCATCGGCGAACCAGACGCACGCAGCAAGTCCAGTACCCGGGCCCTGCTCCGGCCGAGCGGGGAGCCGGCATCGGGAGCGAGGAGCGCCTGCGTGTCCATGGTCAGCATTTTAGCCGAGCCGTTAGTTGAAACCAACCTATGGCTATCCCACCGGCTACCAGACGGAGTCATCAAGCCGCCCTCCGTGATGTGCCGGACGGACGCTACCGGCAGGCCTCCCGCACCGCCTCGGTCTGCTACCGCTGCCGGGGAAGCGCGGCGACGAACGGGGTGTCGGTACCCACCACGCCCAGCTTGGCCGCACCCCCCGGAGAGCCGAGCGGCTCATTGTGGCCCGGCAGCGGCTCGGCGAAGAACCGCGCGTTCTCGCCCAAGTAGACCTGCCACTTCTCCGGCAGGTCGTCTTCGTAGTAGATCGCTTCCACCGGGCACACCGGCTCGCAGGCCCCGCAGTCCACGCACTCGTCCGGGTGAATGTAGAGCATGCGCTCGCCCTCGTAGATGCAGTCCACCGGGCACTCGTCCACACATGCCCGGTCCAGCACATCCACGCAGGGATCGCCGATCACGTAGGTCATCCGCCGTACTCCCTTCCATGTGTCACCCAGTCATTTTACTGATTCTCATTATAAAAATGAGCGCGGGATCCGGCTGCTGCACGTCACCAGGGAAGGTGGTGGTCCCTGCCGGATCGGCGGCATGCGGCAGTACCGGCTGTCGTGGCCCCCATGTGCGGCCGCAGTGGCGGTCAGTTCGCGAGGAGGATGCCGAGGAACAGGGCGGCCAAGGCACTGGCGCCGGTGAGCGTGCCGAACACCACCAGCCAGGTCGTGCTGCGGGCGCGGGCGTGCAGTGCGGCCGAAACCCCCGAGATGGCCACCACGGTGAGCTTCACTACCAGGGTCGTCTCGTAGCTCCCGTTGATCTGGGACCGCACGGCGATGATGTTCCAGACTCCTGTGATCACCAGGATGGCGAACGCGGGCCAGGCGACCTGGTTGAAGCGGCGGGCGGCGGCACGGGGGATCTCGGCGCCGAGACGGCGCAGCACAGGAACCAGCGCGGCCAGCGTGATCTGCCCGCCGACCCAGACAGTTGCCGCGAGAACATGCAGGAAAAGCCTGATCGCGTCCCAGCTGACCGCCAGCATCGCCCTACTCATCCAAGGCCTGGTCTGGTGCCCCGGCTGCCGCATCCAAGGCCTGGTCTGGTGCCCCGGCTGCAGCGAACCCCGGCCTAGCCCGCTCCGGTCTGGCCGCAGCTTCCCGGGACAGGAAGAATGTTACATTTAGATAGTTTCTATAAACTGCGATCGTTGTATATCACGTGCCTGCCACATCCGAGGAACTGAGGTACGGAGCCGATGCTCGCCGATAGGCGCAGGGCTGGGCCGTGCGCGCCGGGCCAGTCACCGAGTGATGTCTCGCGTGGCCGGACGGCCTCGTGCGGCCGGCCCCACCAGACGGTCTCGCCTCACGACCCTGCATGCTGTCTCGCGTGACTGGGCAGGCGGTAGACAGGGCGCGAGTGGCGCTGCTAGCTGCCAGCCACACTGTCGACGACATGTACCAGGGTGCGGTACCCGCGCTGCTGCCGTTCTTCGTCGCCGACCGCCACTACACCTACACCGCAGCCACCGGGCTCACGTTCGCGGCGACCGCCATGTCGTCAGTTATCCAGCCGCTCTTCGGCGTCCTCACCGACCGCCGCAACCTGCGCTGGCTGGTGCCGGCTGGCCTTACGGTGGCCGGGGTCGGCGTCGGGCTGTCCGGCCTGGCGGCCAGCTACCCGCTGACCTGGCTGGCAATCGCGCTGTCGGGGGTCGGGGTGGCCGCGTTCCACCCGGAGGCGGCGCGGGCCGCCAGGGTCGCCAGCGGCGACAGCCAGCAGGCGATGAGTGTGTTCGCGGTAGGCGGCAACGCGGGTTTCGCGATCGGCCCCCTGTTCGCCTCTGCGGTGCTAATCGCTGCCGGCACGCGTGGCACCGTCTTCCTGGCGGTGCCCGCGCTCATCACTGGCGCGATCATGTTCTCCGTGCTGGCGCGAAGAACACGGACGGGCACCCCGGATCCGGCCGCCGCGCGACGGGCGAGCCTGCCTGACGACTGGCGCGGGTTTACCCTGCTCACCTCGACTGTCGTCGTGCGGTCGATATTCTTCTTCGGGCTGTCGTCGCTGCTGGCGCTCTACGTCGGCACCGGCCTGCACGCAGGCAGGGGACTCGGGGAGGCGGCCCTCACGACGCTGCTCGCCGCGGGTGCGGCCGGCACTATCACCGGTGGGCGGCTCGCTGACCGGTTCGGGCGGCTGCCGGTGATGCGCGTCTCGTTTGGCATCACCGTGGCCGGCCTGCTGGCCATCGTGTTCACCGGACTGCCCTGGGTGTTCCTGCCCATCGCGCTCACCGGCTTCGCGCTCAACCAGTCGTTCAGCCTCACCGTCACCCTCGGCCAGGACTACCTGCCCAGCCGCATAGGTACCTCCTCCGGCGTGACGCTGGGCCTGGCCATCAGCATCGGCGGACTGCTCGCCCCCGTTCTCGGCGCGCTCGCCGACGCGACGAGCCTGCATGTCGCCCTCACCGCGCTGGCCGTGTTTCCGGTAGCCGCACTGGCGCTCGCCCTGCTGCTGCACGAGCCATCTTCCCCCATGGAAGTGCCTGCCACCCCATCCGCCGGTCCCGTGACGGGAGCCCAGCAGCATCCCTGATCCCCTGCAGGCACTCGCCCGGCGACGATAAGATCACCGCTGACTGGGGGCCAATGGTGCAGCTGGCCGGTGTGTGCGCTGAGCTGTCGCCGGTGCCTTGACGATGTGGGCGATGGGACCCAGGTCCGCGTTGGAGCGCCCGCCAGCCGCAGTTTGCGCCTGCGGCGGCATCCAGCATCACGCTGGCCGCGCTTGTCCTCGTCACCCCCCTGCAGCCCGCCCCGCCGCACTACCGAACTGAGACGTCCAGTTCCGAAGAGAGCGTCCAGTCCCGGTGCGCATTCTGGCGGGCTCATCTGGCCGGTAATGGGGCAGATAACGGCGGGAGCGAGCGCTCAGTCCAGTCCGGCTGTGGTCGCAGGTCGTGACAGTTGCCTGCAGACCGGATGCCCCTCACGGGACTGGTGAGGGCTCAGGCCGGGTCGTCAAGCCTGATGAGCCCGGCGTCCGCAGGACGGAACCCGCAGCAGCCGAAGTAGAACGGGCCCAGGTGGACCTCGAAGTCGACGTGGAGCCACTCGCACCCGGCCGTGCCGGCCTCGCGGGCGGCAACCTCCACCAGCCTGGTGCCGACCCCGTGCCGCCGCAGCGGCCGGGCGACCACGGTGTCCAGGATGAACGCGTGCACGCCGCCGTCCCAGGCCACGTTGACGAACCCAGCCAGCTCGGCACCGCGGCGGGCGCAGACCCAGCCCAGGCTGTACCGTTCCACCTGAGCCTTCCAGTCATGGTCAGCGGGAGCACGGCCGAAGCCGTCGGCGTGCAAGGCCTCAACCTCGGCGCTGGCGAACTTCCCGCGCCACTGGTAGCTGATCACCGGGCCACGGTACGCACCGGCCCGGACCAGGTGCAGCTGAATTTCCGGCCGGCTCATCTGGCCACAGGACATCCCGATCGGCACGGCTGCGGTACCGCCTGACCTGGCCTCGCCAAGCGTCCCTAACGGCGGGGATGCGCGCTCCGCCGGCCGCGAGGGACGATCACGCAGCGTGAGACAAGAGCGGGAGTCCGCAGTTCCCCGAGCGCCGAACCACAACGGCGGAAGTCACGCCGGCCCGCGTTGGTGGCTGCGTGCAGACCACCCGGCTCTGAACAGCGATGCGCTGACGGACGGGATGGCACCTCCGCAGCAACGCCGGCCTATCCGCGCGCTGGCATGTCCTGCGTTGACTCCGACGGTCTCGTGCCCAGAGCCCTCACTGGCCGCCCTGCATCCGCCGCTTCAGCTCGGCGAGGATGGCGTCAAAGGGAGCGACCAGACTGCCGCTATCGGCGATGTCCGGAAAAGCCTGGTGCGCGATGCCGCCGAGTTCCCCGTACAGCGCGGTCGGAGAGAATCCGAGCAGCCTCGGATCCCCATCAGGGACTAGGTGCCGCACCATGAGCGCCGCCAGCAGCGCTCCCGTCCGGGTCACCGCTCGCGAGCATCGCCTGCCCGAGCCAGTCAAGGTGCTCGGCGGCAGTTTTCCCAGCGCGCTCCTGGACCTTCGAAGATACAGCGGTCATAGAGAACGTCCCGAAGCCCGGCAAGCCCGGCCCCGGACGCCCGCCAGGCTCAAAGAACCGCCCCCCCGCACCCCACCACGACGTCGGCAAAACCACCAAGCCTGCCACATCGCCGCGGCCATGAGCCTCGTACGCTTCGCGGACCAGGGCCTCATTGCGAGTGGTCATGACCATCCTTCTTCAGTCTGAGCACTTGAGAATAACCGGATCGGGCCGGATGCCCCCTGGTGAACACGTGCCGGGGGATACTGGGCCCATGCCAGACAGAAGAGCCACCTGCGGAGATTGCGGAGCTTCCAGGACGTTCCCAGGCGGTGACTGGGAGACGGCGCAGCGCGCCGCGATCGATGCCTGGGCGCAGGCGCACGAACTGGCCGCGCATCGCGGGAGAAGAGTCTCGGGCTGGCATCTTGACCCGAACCCGGCCCACGACCGCGACTGAAGCGGATAGCGCGAGGAGGCGGGGGAGCGGGCCGATAGTGCACACCTGGTGGCGCACAGGCGGGCACTGGGCTGCTGACTCCTGGGCGACGCTCCGCTATGCAGGGTCACCCGATGCCAGGACGGTCATCACCAGATCCCGCAGTGGACCAGTGAGATCGCGTTCGGCGATCAGCACAGCCCTGCTGCCCACGGCAAGCTGGTAGACGGCACTGCCCGGGACAGGCCGGTACGGCGGTGGGGCGGCCAGGACCTGGCCAATAAGGTCTTCCCACAGCCGGGCGTCGCTGAGGCCGGAGAAGTTGAGCAGCCGACGGCGGATGCGCCCATCCCACCCGATCTCGGTCACCACGAGCATCACCTGCCTAGTGTGTCCCTTTCCGCCACATGCGGCAGGTGGGTAGGCACATTCACCATCACTCAGAGTGATCATATGTCCCCTAAGGTGATATCCGCGGGTTGGCGGCGGCCGGGCGAGTGGGCCGGCGCGAGGACGGAGGATGCCGGAGAACACCGGACGTCACTCCAGCTGGATATCGGGGCATCGGATGAGCCTGACCGAAATCCGGGGACGATGTTCCGGTGACGCCGGGTTGCTCCTTGTGACGCCGGGCGAGAGCAGGTGCGGCAGTCCTTCCTGGCGGCGACCGCCGGGAGGCGATGACCTGTGGGCTGCGTTCCTCAGCAGTTGTTCGGCTCGGCTGTTGCCTACTATGCGCAATACCGGCCGGGGTACCCGCAGGGCCTAGTGGACGCGCTGGCGGCCAGGGCAGGGCTGGATGGCACCCAGCGGGTGCTGGACATCGGGTGCGGTACTGGCCAGATCACGATCCCGCTGGCCCGCCACGCCCAGGCTGTGGTGGCGATCGACCCCGTCGCGGGCATGCTGGCTCGCGGCGCGCAGGCGGCCCGGGCGGCCGGGGCAGGCAACATCACCTGGCTGGAGGGCGA
>DATKRG010000091.1:0-15136 GCA_035532275.1 Streptosporangiaceae bacterium
CTCCCCGATGCCGTTCACCGTGCCCAGGTCGGCCAGCGAGGCCGGGCGGGCGCCGGCGATCTCGCGCAGGGTCGAGTCGTGGAAGATCACATAGGCCGGGACGCCCTGCTCCTTGGCGGCGGCGGCCCGCCATGCCCGCAGCTGCTCGAACAGCCCGGCCGCTTCCGCGGGCAGGTCCGCGGGCTCGCCCCGGCGTGGCTTGGCCGTCTTCGCCGCCTTCGGCGGCCGCTCCGGCTCGGTGCGGAGCAGGACCTGGCGCTGCTGGCGCAGCACCGCGCCGCTGGCATCGGTCAGCGTCAGGGTGCCGTAGTCGCCTTCCACCGCGAGCAGCCCCTGGGCCAGCAGCTGGCGGACGACCCCGCGCCACTGCGTGTCACGCAGCTCGGTGCCAATGCCGAACACCGTCAGCGAGGCGTGGTCATGCTGGATGACCTTGTCGGTCTTCTTGCCGAGCAGGATGTCGATGACATGACCGGCGCCGAACTTCTGCCGTCGCTCCCGCTGCAGGCGGTAGATGGCGGACAGCAGTTTCTGCGCGGCCACGGTGCCGTCCCACGACTGCGGCGGCTCCAGGCAGGTGTCGCAGTTGCCGCAGGCGGCGCTCTCCTCGCCGAAATAGCCGAGCAGCTGGCTGCGGCGGCACTCGATGGTCTCGCACAGGGCCAGCATGGCGTCCAGGTGGGCGCTCAGCCGCCGCCGGTGGGCATCGCTGCCCTCGGAGCCGTCGATCAGCTTGCGCTGCTGCACCACGTCGGACAGGCCGTAGGCGAGCCAGGCGGTGGCGGGCAGGCCGTCCCGGCCGGCCCGCCCGGTCTCCTGGTAGTAGCCCTCGACCGACTTGGGCAGGTCCAGGTGGGCCACGTACCGCACGTCCGGCTTGTCGATGCCCATGCCGAAGGCGATGGTGGCGACCATGGCGAGGCCGTCCTCGCGCAGGAAGCGGGCCTGGTTCGCGGTCCTGGTCCGGGTGTCCAGCCCGGCGTGGTACGGCAGTGCCTCGATCCCGTTGCTGGTCAGGAACTCAGCGGTCTGCTCGACCGACGCCCGGGACAGGCAGTACACGATGCCCGCGTCCCCGGCGTGCTCGGTGCGCAGCAGCTGCAGCAGCTGCCGCTTGGGATCGTTCTTGGGCGCGATGCGGTAGCAGATGTTGGGCCGGTCGAAACTGGACACGAAGTGGCGCGCCCCGGCCAGGTTCAGCCGCTGCGCGATCTCGGTCTTGGTCGCCTCGGTGGCGGTCGCGGTCAGGGCGATCCGGGGCACGGCCGGCCATCGCTCGTGCAGGGCGGACAGGGTCAGGTAGTCGGGCCGGAAGTCGTGACCCCACTGGGAGACACAGTGCGCCTCGTCGATGGCGAAGAGCGACACCGCGCCGCGGTCGAGCAGGCGCAGGGTGGGCTCGGTCCGCAGCCGTTCCGGCGCCAGGTAGAGCAGGTCCAGCTCCCCGCCGACGAAGGCCGACTCGACCTGCCGGCGCTGCCCCGGGTCTTGCGTTGAGTTGAGGAACCCGGCCCGCACCCCCAGGGCCAGCATGGCGTCCACCTGGTCCTGCATCAGCGCGATCAGCGGCGAGATGACCACACCCGTGCCCGGGCGCACCAGCGCCGGAATCTGGTAGCACAGGGACTTGCCGCCGCCGGTCGGCATCAGCACCAGCGCGTCGCCGCCGGCGATCACATGCTCGATGATCTCCTGCTGCCGGCCGCGGAACGAGTCATAGCCGAAGACCCGGCGCAGGACCTCCGACGGGTCGCTCACCGGGGAGCTCGGGCCGGGCGACAGCACCCGGCCACTCTACGAGGCTTTCGCCGCCGGCACGGGCCGCCCGGCCGGCTTGGGGGCCGGCTAACCGGCCGGCTGTGCCGCTGGCGAGACGGCCGAGGGGGAAGGGCGGGCGCAGGCGCAGTTCCACGTTCCGGTCCAGTGTCGCGCCCGCCAGGCCCGAGCCCGCGCCGCCGAACGGGACGTTGGCGGCCAGCTCCCGGTGCAGCGCGGCCAGGTCGGCCCCGGTCTCCAGCGACGCCGGCCCGAGCGGGGAGTCGTGGTCGGCCATGGTGCACACGATGGACAGGTGCTCGCCCGCGTCGACCAGCTCGACCAGCCGGGTCTGGCAGGGCCAGTCCACGATCGCGCAGGTGGTGACCTCCCAGAACCCGCGGCCAGGGTCGGCCGGGTCCCGGCGCGGCCGGACCGCGTTGGTGTGCGTGTGGCCGTTCAGCCACAGCACGAGGTTGGGGAAACGGTGCAGCAGGGCCAGCAGGTCCGCGCCGGAGAACAACGGCTCCCCGCCCGGGCCGGTGTGGCGGGTATTGGTGAGCGTGTCGATCCCATGGTGGGAAAACACGATGGCCAAACGATCTTCGTGGCCGGTGCTGACCTGATGGCCATCGGGCCCGCGGTAGGCCGAGTGCACCTCGGCCAGCCGCGCCTCCAGCCAGCGGGCCTGCTGCCGGTCCAGGCAGCCCGCCGCGCCGCCGGCCAGGCAGTTGGTGTCCAGCGCGATCAGGCGGACGGCCGGGGTGTCGTGCACGTAGTACGCGGTGCCGTCGAGCAGGTTCTGCGCGGTGAAGCCGTGCCCGTCCGGGCGGGCACCGGGCCGGAAGTGGGCGTCGACGAAGTCGCGCCGGGTGATCGGCCGCCGCCCCGGGTCGGGGGTGACGGTGCGCGCCGGCCCGGCCAGGAACGCCTCCGGGCGGCCGGTGAACAGCTCCAGCGCCTGGTCGTGGTCGAAGGTGTCCGGCAGCGCCATCGGCTTGCTGGACCCGACCAGTGCGTCGGCGATCGCGGTGGTGGCCGCCCCGACGCCCTGGTTGAGCGCCTCATGGTTGCCGAAGCAGGAGAGCCAGGGGATGCGCAGGCCCCCGGCCTGGAACTCGCGCAGCGCCCGTTCCAGCAGGCCGGGGTGGTGCGGGAAGCCGAACTCGCGCCGGAAGATGTCGGGCCCGCTCGGGCCGTGGCCGTCCGGCTTCCAGAAGAAGTCGTCCGGCCAGTCCAGCGCCTGCACCCCCTCGTGGCCGGGGCCGCCGGAGTTCGCCATGACCACCCCACCGTCGAGCAGGGCCAGGAAGGTCTGCAGCTCGTTCCACTGGGCGTTGTCGATGGCGTCGCCGGTGGTGACCGCGAGCTGGAGCGGCATCTGTGTGGCTGGCCCGTGCAGGGAGTTGACCGTGCGCAAGGTGGCGTCGACCGCGTGCACGGTCAGCGCTTCCTGCGGCCGCTGGACCGGGATGATGTCGGCGTACCGGGGGTCGGCGAAATGACGGTTGAGGAACTCGAACCGGGTAGGCGACTGGACGTCGGCGAGCTGAAGGTCGGTGAGGTGGACCAGGCATAGCAGCGGGCGGCCCTGGGCGGCGCTGGCGCCCGTGCTGGCGCTGGTGCCGAGGTCATCGCGGACCGCGTGCGGTTCGCCGTCGATGATCGTGACCGCCCGGTACGGGGCGGTCGACCCCGGCCGCAGCACCGCGCCCGGGCCCAGCCGCCGCTGGGTGGTCAGCGGCGGGATGAGCGGCGGGTGGTGCCCGCTCACTCCTCGGTCACGGCCGGGGCGCCGGAGACCAGCACCGGGTCCGGGCGGATCGTCAGGGTGACGCGGCTGCCGGCCGACAGCGCGGTGGCGTCGGAGGTGGCCAGCTGGGCCAGGATCGTGGTGTCGCCGAGATCGACGGTGACCCGGCTGGTCGCGCCGAGGAAGGTGATGGCGATCACGGTGCCCGTCAGCGGCCCGGACCCGCCCGAGCTGTCCGAGGCCAGCGTGACCGCCTCCGGCCGCACCAGGGCCGTCACCGGGCCGGGCGGGGTGGACAGGTCCACCAGCGGCAGGTCCCGCCCGCGCACGGTCACGCTCGAGCCGCTGACCGTGCCCACCAGCCGGTTGGTGAGGCCGACGAACTCGGCCACGAACGCGGTGGCCGGGCGGGAGTAGATCGCCGTCGGGGGACCGAGCTGCTCGATCCGGCCATCCTGCATGACACCCACCCGGTCCGCGATGGCCAGCGCCTCCTCCTGGTCGTGGGTGACGAACAGGGTGGTGATGCCGACCTCAAGCTGGATCCGGCGGATCTGGTCCCGCAGCTGGGCACGGACCTTGGCGTCCAGCGCGGACAGCGGCTCGTCCAGCAGCAGCACCTGCGGCTGGATCGCCAGTGCCCGGGCCAGCGCGACCCGCTGCTGCTGGCCGCCGGAGATCTGGTGGGCGTAGCGCCCGGCCTGCGTGGACAGGCCGACCAGCTCCAGCATCTCCAGTGCCCGCCGGTCGCGTTCGGCCCGGCTGATGCGGCGCAGGCGCAGCCCGAAGGCCACGTTCTCGCGCACGGTCATGTGCGGGAACAGCGAGTAGGCCTGGAACACCATGCCCATGTCCCGCTTGCTGGCCGACTGGTGCGTGATGTCCTTGCCGCCGACGGTGATCGTGCCGTTGTCGGCGTCCTCCAGCCCGGCGAGCAGACGCAGGGTGGTGGTCTTCCCGCAGCCCGACGGGCCGAGCAGGGCGACGAGCTCGCCGGGCCCGATGGTCAGGTCCAGCCCGTCGAGCGCGACGACCTGGCCGTACTGACGGCGCAGGCCCTGCAGGCGCACCTCGACCCCGGCGCGCGACTGGGCGGAATGGGCTTCGGTAACCGGGGAGGTCACATCGCCACCTTCATCGGTGACCGCGGCGGCGGCCAGCAAGGGAGAGGATCATCAGCAGCACGAAGGCGAACAGCAGGGCGGCCGCCGAGGTGGAGAACAGCACCCCGGCGTTGGCCGTCTCCCGGCTGATGTAGTAGAGCGAGGTCTGCAGGTTTGTGTAGAGCAGCAGCAGCGCGACCGTGAACTCACCCAGGACGAGGGCCGAGGTGAGGATCATCGCGTTCAGGATCGCCGGCCACATGTTGGGCACGACCACCCGCCAGATGACGGTGAACCAGCCCGCGCCCAGGCTGCGGGCGGCCTCCGACAGCGTCTTGGTGTCGATGGCGTCCAGACCCGCGATCAGCGCCCGGTACGCATAGGGCAGGGCCAGGATCGCGTACGCCCAGAACAGCTGCAGCGCGGAGAGGCTGATGTGGGCCCTGATCCGGTTGTAGATCGGGGCCAGCCCGACCACCAGCACGATCGCCGGGATAGTGAGCGGCAGCAGGCACAGGAACTCCACCGCGCGGCTGATCCACCGCACCCGCAGCCGGATCCAGATCAGGGTCGGCACCACCAGCACGCCGATGACGGCGCAGGTGAGGACGGCCAGCTCCAGGGTGATCTCGATGGCGCCCAGCAGGTTCGGGTAGGACACGATCTGGGTCCAGGCGGCGACGGACCAGCTGCCCGCTTTGGTCCCCTCCAGCGAGAACCTGACCATCGCGGCCAGCGGCAGCAGGAAGAACAGCCCGAACAGGGTGAAGACCAGGTAGCGGAAGATGTTGAGGCGCCGGCGCCTGCCCGCCCGCATGCTCCGGCGCGGCACCGTCGCCGGTTGGGTCAGCGCCTCGAAGGCCTGCGGCGCTACCGCAGCCATCGGGCAGTCCTGCGCTGCAGCAGCGCGTAGCCGGTCATGATGATCGCGACCATGACCACCATCCCCAGTGCGAGCACCTGTGCCTCGTTGGGCGAGGCGAGCCCGACCTCGCTGGTGATGGCGGTGCTGATCTGCTGCGGGACTACATAGGCGATCTGGTTGTCCCAGGCCTGGATCGTGGCGTACGCGGACAGCGCGTTGGCGAACAGCAGCAGCGTGCAGCCGAGGAACGCCGGCGCCAGCAGCGGGCCGCCCACGTAGCGCCAGAACTGCAGGGTCGACCCGCCAAGGTTCTCGGTGGCCTCCCGCCACTGGATCTTCATCCCGTCGATCGCGGGCAGGAACACCAGCACCATCAGCGGGATCTGGAAGTAGATGTAGATCAGCCCGATCCCCTGCGGGAAGTCGTAGAACCAGCCGGCGTGCATCAGGTATCCACTGGTGGGGCCGATGGCCGCCAGGAAGGCGAAGGCCAGGGTGACCCCGCCGAACTGGGCCAGCACCCCAGAGCCCGACAGGTAGACCCGGCGGATGGTGCCCTGCGGGTTGCCGGAGGCCACCGCGTACGCCAGCACCGCTCCGAGCAGCGCCCCGACGATGGAGGTGATAGCGGCCAGCTCCACCGAGCTGATGAAGAAGCCGCGGACGGTGGAGCCGCCAAGGAGCTTCAGGCTGGACAGCTTGAAGCCATGCCCCGCCGGGTCCCTGATCGCGCCCCACAGCACGATCCCGGTCGGCAGCAGCAGGAACAGCCCGACGTAGGCGAAGAACGGCACGGTGCCGGCGAAGGCAAGCGGCGGCCGGCGCCCAGCCCGGGAAGGCTGGGCGCCGGCCGTCGTTGCCGTTACTGCTGTCAGGTTCGTCCCCTCGCTACTTGACGGCCTGCGCCCAGTTCTGCGCCAGGTACGTCGCGGCGCCGGTGGCCTGAGTCGCGCTCAGGAACACCGGCGAGCCCGAGACCGGAGGCAGCTTGGCCGCCGCGGCGGAGTTGATGGACTTGTTGGCCATCATGGCGCTCATCTCGACCGGCCGGGCGCCGCCCACCAGCCAGAGATTCTGACCGCCGTCGGTGGTCTGGGAGTACAGGTACTCCTCCCACAGCCGGGCGGCGGCCGGGTGCGGCGCGTTCTTGTTGATGGCCTGCGCGTAGTAGCCACCCAGCAGGGCGTTGGAGGGCACGAAGACCTTCCAGTTGGCGCCCTGGCCGACGACGCTGGCGGTGTTGAGGTAGTCCCAGTTGATCACGACCGGGGTGGTGCCCGCCTTGATCGTCGCGCTGGTCGCCTGCACCGGCACGAAGTTACCGGCCTGCTTGAGCTGGTGGAAGAAGTTCACGCCCTTGGCGATGCTGTCCGCCGTCCCGCCGTTCGCCAGGTTCGCCATCATGACGCCGTTCAGCGCGGCGTTGGCCTGGGTCGGGTTGCCGTTCAGCGCCACCGCGCTCTTGAACTTCGGCCCGAGCAGCTGGCTCACCGAGGTGATGGTGCCGAACTTGGCCGAGTTGTAGCCGATGGACATGTAGCCGCCGTAGTCCTGGTACCACAGGCCGGTCGGCTCCTTCTGGCCGGCCGGGATGTTGCTCCAGGTGGCCACCTGATAGGGGGCGAACAGGCTCGTGCTCGCCAGCGCGACCGACATGCCGACATCGACCACGTCCGGAGCGGCGGCGGTGCCGTTCTCCTGCTTGATCGCGTCGACCTCTTCCTGGCTGCTGCCGCTGGGGTTGGCCGAGTTGACCTTGATCCCGTACTTCTGCGAGAAGGTCTTGATGATGTTGCCGTAGTTAGCCCAGTCCGGCGGGAGCGCGATGACGTTGAGCGTTCCCTCCTTCTTGGCGGCGGCGGCCAATGCGCTCATTCCGCCGCCGGCCGATGCGGACGTGGCGGTGCCCCAATTGGTCCCGCCGCTTGAACTCGACGAACTGGACGAGCAGCCGGCCCCCAGCAGTGCCAGGGCGGCGAGCCCTGCCATTGCGAATCGATATGACGCTCTCACGCGATTCCCTCCTGTCAGCTTTCCCCATCCCCAAGCGGACTGCGGCCGCCCCGAAAGCTCACGGCACGGAGCCACTCAGGAGGTCGGCGGACCCCGCCCCGGCAGACAACACCGGACGAAACGCCTTAAACGTTTAGCATTCGGTATGCTCACCCACCCTGACCCGGGTGTCAAGGCTTCGTTACCGAGTTGACGCACGGGAGCCGGCAGTGGGCCCGGCGGCTTGGTGAACCCCCGGTGAACAGGGGATTCCCGGCGCCTGAAGCGATGCGCGCTCCACCAGTTCGACCGGTGCCACATAGTCACCGGGCGGGTCCTGCCCGAGCAGCCGCCGCATCAGCGTCCGGCCCATCTCCCGCCCGTCCAGAACAATGGTCGCCAGCGGCGGGTCGAGCAGTTCGGAGGTGGGCAGATCGTCGTGGCCCACGACCGAGACATCCGGCCCGACCCGCAGCCCCAGCTCACGCGTGGCCTTGTAGACCGCGCCCGCCGTGTAGTCCGAGTTGGTGATGATCGCGGTCGGCGCGTCGTGGCCCGCCAGCACCGTCAGCGCGCACTGGCGGACGTCGGCGAGCGTGAGCGGCGAGGACATGACCCGCGCCCGCAGGCCGAGTTCAGGGGCCAGCCGCCGGAAGTGCTTGAGCCGGTCCGGGTCGGCCATCAGGCGCCGCGGCGCCGAGAGGAACCCGACGCAGGTGTGCCCAAGCTCGGCCAGCCGGCGCAGCGGCAGTTCCACCGCGGCGGCGTTGTCCGGGCAGACCCGTGACACACCCGCCGCATGCGCCACCGATGTGTTCAGCGCCACCACCGGTGCGCCCGGGCGCAGTTCCTGCCACATCCGGATCGACTCGCCGGTCCCGACCGAGGCGATCGCCAGGCCGGCCAGCCGCTGGGCGGCCATCTCCTGGACGTGCCTGCGCTCACGTTCGGCCGAGTACCGCGAGTCCAGCAGCAGCAGCGTGGCACCGAACTCCCCAGCGACCTCCTCGGCCCCGCTCAGGACCTCCAGGAAAAACGGGTTGGCGAAATTGCGGACCACGATCCCGTAGGTGGTGGTGCGGCCCCGCCGCAGCGCCTGCGCCTGGGTGTTGGCGCGGTAGCCGAGCTCGGCGGCCACCGCGAGGATGCGCCGGCGCGTGTCCTGCGCGACGCCCGGCTGCCCGTTGAGGGCGAAGCTCGCCGAGGCGACGGAGACGCCGGCCATGCGGGCCACATCACGGATCCCCGCTGGCCGCTGCCGACCAGCCTCGTGACCTGCCATGATCTTTCCCTGGAGCCAGCGGCGCGCCGCATTCGGTGTTCGGCGGCTCGGCGCGAGGCACATCACAGCGATGTTCGAGCCCCGATGACCAACCATGTACGACGGCGGGCCGCAGCACAAGGCTCGCGGCTGACCGGTCAGCTCCCACGCCTGCCCGCATCAGCCCGACGGCCCCGGTCATGGGCGGCAATTCCACAGCCAAGTTCTCATTAGCGGCAGCGGCTGAAAACATGGTCCCGATTATCTGAAACATTATCTGAAACGTGGGCCCGGTCATATGAAAACCGCCAGGCAACTGTAAATGAGCAGCCGTGATCACCAGGGCGGCTGTGTTGTGAGGCCGAAATCCCCGGGGCCCATGGCGTCTTTATTTTCGCCGTCGGCCGGGCAGTGCGATCAGTAGCAAAAGGGGCCATCTGCGGAAACGGGGTTTCATCGCGGTCCAGAGCCGGGCAGCGCGGGCCTGGCTGCTGGCCTCAGCCCTGGCCGTTACGGCGCGCACGCGCGCGCCGCTTCCCCTCGTGCAGCGCCTGCACCCGGGCGGGCGGGATGGTGTGGCCCTCCTCGATGAGGCCGGGGTCCAGCGGCTGCGGCGCGGGCATCCGGTCCGCCCACGGGTCACCGGCGGCGATCAGCCGGGCCGCGTTGTGCACGGTGAAGTCGCCCGGCGTGACCCGGTCAAGGTCGTCCCACCCCACCGGGAACGACACCGGCACACCCGGCCGGACCCGCGGGCTGTACACCGCCACCACCGTCGCCCCGCCGGCCCGGGTCGCGTCCAGGAACACCTTGTCCCCCCGGTCGTCCCGGATGAACGCCGTCGTGGCCAGCGCCGGGTCCAGCCGCTCCGCCCGGGCGGCGACCGCCCGGGTGGCGGCGGCCACATCGTCGATGCCGGCCTGCGGCAGCAGCGGGACGAACACGTGCAGGCCCTTGGCGCCGCTGGTCTTCACCACCCCCGCCAGGCCCGCCGCGGTGAGCACCTCGCGTATCAGCAGGGCGGCGCGGGCGGCCTGGCCGAACCCCTCGTGCGACGGCGGGTCGATGTCGAGCACCAGGTGGGTGGGATGGTCCCAGTCACCGGACCGGACCAGTGTCGGGTGGAACTCGACCGCCCGCTGGTTGGCCAGCCACAGCAGGGTGCGCCGGTCGTTGCACAGCGCGTAGGTCACCTCGCGGTGCGAGCTCTCCGCCCACAGCGTCACGGACGTCACCCACGGCGGGGTGTATCTAGGCAGGTTCTTCTGCATGAAGGGCGGCTGCCCGCGCAGCACCCGGATTACCGAGAGGGGCCGGTCCCGCAGCTGCGGGATGAGCGCGTCCCGGACCGCGTCCAGGTAGTCGACCAGGTCCCGCTTGGCCGCCCCGGCCCCGTCGAACAGCGGCTGGCCGAGGTTGGTCAGCGGGACCCCGTCCCGTTCCTCGTCACCGCTCACCCGGTCACCTTCCCACCGATCCCGGCCCCGCGCGAGAGCCCGCCCAGGTGCGCAAGCCGGTCCCGTACGCTCGGATCATGATCATCGACCTGTCGCACGAAATCGTCGCCGGGATGGTGACCTACCCCGGCATCGCCGGACCGCACCTGCGGGTCGTGACCTCACGCCCGGCGTCCGCCGCCCGGCTGGACAGCGGCGTGTCATTCGAGATCGAGTCGCTGACGCTGGCCGGGAACACCGGCACCTACCTCGACTCCCCGTTCCACTTCCACGCCGGCCGCGCGGACCTGGCCCGGCTGCCGCTCGAGCGGCTGGTCAACGTGCCGATTGCCGTGGTGCGGGCGGTGGGCCTGACCGCGGTGACCGCCGCCGATCTCGGCGACCCCGGGCGGCTGTGGGGGCGGGCCGTGCTGGTCCACACCGGCTGGGCCCGGCACTGGGGAACCAGCCGCTACCTGGACCTCGACTGCCCCCACCTGACCGCGGACGCGGTCGCCACCCTGGTGGCCGCCAATCCCGCCCTGGTCGGCATCGACTCACTCAACATCGACGACCCGGCCGACCCGGCCCGGCCCGCCCACCAGCAGCTGCTGGGGGCGGACATCCCCATCGTCGAGCACCTCGCCAACCTGGAGTCGCTGCCCGAGGACGGCGCGCGGCTGATCGCGCTGCCGCCGCCGGTGCGCGCGATGGCATCGTTCCCCATCCGCGCGGTCGCGGTCACCGGGGAGCGGGCCTGAGCCGGGCCGCCTGGCCTGGCCACGAGCGGCCATCCTGACCGGGCGGCCCACCCTGACCTGGGGCGGCTACCGCGACGCGGCGCCGTCCCGCACCGCGGGCTCGGCGCCGTGCTCCAGGATCTCGGCCGCTCCCCGGACCGCGCACCGCAGCGGGTCGTCCACGAGCAGGGCCGGGATGCTGGTCGCCGCCTCGATCCGGCTGGCCAGGCCCGGCAGCAGTGCCCCGCCGCCAGCGAGCCGGATCTTCCCGCGCACCACGTCCTCGGCGAGGTTCGGCGGGATGTCGGACAGCATCTCCTCCACCGAGGTGACGATCATCGCGACGATGTTCTCCAGCGCCCCGGCCACCAGCCGGCCCGGCACATGCTCCACCCGGGGGGTCCGGTGAGCGGCGTCGACCCCGACCGTCTCCACCGGCCCGCTGCCGGCATCGGCCAGGCCCAGCGTGGTCTTCAGGTTCCGAGCGGCGTTGCGGCCGATCAGCAGGCCGAGGTCGGCCCGGACGGTGTTCACGATCGCCTCGTCCATGGCGTTGCCGCCCAGCCGCAGCGACTGCGCCCGCACCAGGTGGCCACCTGCCACCACCGCGACCTCGGTGGTGCCGCCACCGATGTCCACGATGAACGCACCCGACCCGTCGGCCAGGTCGAAGCCGGCCCCGGCCGCTGCGGCGATCGGCTCCTCCACCAGTTGCACGGCGTACCTTGGCCGCAGCGATCCGGCCGCGGCCACCAGGGACCGGCGTTCCACCCAGGTGGCGCCGCCCGGGACGCACAGCACAGCCGACGGCCGCAGCGGGCCGTGGTGCAGGCCAGCCTGGCGCAGGAAGGCCTGCAGCATGGCCGCGGCCGCGTCCAGTTCGGCGATGACCCCATCCCGCAACGGGTGAACGACCTCGATCCCGTGCGGCTCCTTGCCCGCGAGGGCGTCGGCGGATCGGCCCACCGCAGTGACCCGGCCCGTGCCCCGCTCAATAGCGATCGCCGTGGGCTCGTCGACTACGAGCCCACGGCCGGCCACGCAGATCCGCGTGTTGACGGTGCCGAGATCGATCGCCACACCTGCCCGCAATCGCATGCCACCCTGCCTCAATCCTGAAATATCAACTGGCTAACAAGTATGCTGCCGCGCCCGGGCGAGCCGTGCGGGCGTGACTCAGCCAGGTGGGGCGACCCTAGTCGGACCGGAGCCTCGCTGGCGGCGCTTCGCCGGCCCGGCGGAAGCTGCCAGCTGACCCCAGTTCCGGCTAACTTTCCACCATGGACTGCACAGGCGCCAAACTATGACCGATAGCGGCACATCAGGCGGGAAGCGCCCGGACCCCTCGCGCGGGGTCTGGGGGCTGGGAAACGGGGACGCGGAGTCGGTTCTCGCCGAGGCCCGCAAGGCGCTGTTCGTGATGGTCGGGTTCCTGGTCGCCATCTGGCTGATCCAGATCGCGAACTGGGCAGATCACTATCAGCTCACCTTTGACTACGGGATCCGGCCACGGGTCGCCGGCAGCCTGCCGGACCTGATCACGGCACCGTTCCTGCATTTCAGCTGGGCTCACATCGAGGGCAACTCGGGGCCACTGTTCATCTTCGGTTTCCTGGCGGCTTACCGCGGCGTGTGGAAGTTCGCCGGCGTGACCGCCCTGGTCATCCTCACCAGCGGCCTGGCCGCCTGGCTGACCGAGGCACCCGACAGCGTCGGGGCGGGCGCCAGCGGCGTGGTGTTCGGCTACTTCGGCTACATCATGGTCCGCGGGTTCTTCGACCGGCATGTGATCGACATGGTGATCGGCGCGGTGATGGCCCTGTGCTTCGCCTATCAGTTCACGGTGCTGCTCCCGCAGGCCGGGATCGGCTGGCAGGCGCACCTCGGTGGCCTGGCCGGCGGCGTGCTGGCCGGCTGGATCTTCCGGGACAAGCGGCCCCGGGCCAGCGTCAAGCCAGCTCCGGCGGTGGGCGCCGGCTGACAGCGGGGGGGCTCAGGCTCCCCGTTGGAAGCGGGCTCAGGCGGCCGACTGGAAGTGCCCGGGGCGTCATGTCGTCCTGTGCTGGAATCTGCCCAGCCGTCAGCGGTCCGCAGTGAGCGCCGCGACGACGTTGCAGGGCAGGTGCCGGGGATGGACCAGCAGCGCCCTGGCCACCTCGCGGATCGTCAGCCGCAGCGGGGTCAGCACCTGCTCGCTGTGGCGCCAGGCACCGGCCTCGTCGCCGGCGAAGTGCCCGCTGAGGCTGCCCCGGAAATGCCGGGCGTCGCCGCCGTCACCCCGCCAGGTCGGGAGCCACGCGCGCAGGTCGTCGTCACGGTCGAGCATGGTCCAGGTCCGGAGCCGCTCGGCGATCTGGCCGGCCGCGTGGATGACGAACGCCTGCCCGGCACCCGCCGCGATGCCATGCACCCGGCCGTCGGTGGCACATCCGTGGTGGATGCTGGCCGAGCTGAACCGTGCGCCCACCGCCAGCGCGGCCACCGCATGGCCAGCTTCGTGCCAGGCGGTCGCCACCGCCGCCGTGCGGGCCGCGGCCAGCCCCGGGAAACAGCCGCAGTCATAACGCTGCCGGATCCAGATGCTGTGCGCCACGGACTCGTCGTCGTAGCGGGCCAGCCGGCCCAGCCCGGCCCGGACCTCGGCCAGGACCCGCTGCTCCGAACGTGTCAGGGCCGAGCGTGTCAGGGCCGGCCCGGCCATCCGCCGCCCGGCTGTCCCCGGCCCGCCGCTCACGGCGGGCCGGCCAGGATGGCCACCCGGCCGATGCCCACGCCGCTGATCAGCAGCCGTTCCTTGCCGCTGGCGGTGAGCCGCATGGTCCAGTCGGTGAAGCCGCCGTCCCCGACCTCGTCCACCCCGCCGCCGGTGCGCGCGTTGAGCTTGAAGCACAGATCGCGGTAGTAGCCGCGGCCGGCCTGCCGGCCGTGATCCTCGACAATCTCGATGGGCACCGCCGACAGGTCCTGCGTGACGGCTGCCGCGAGCCGCTCCCCGGCCGCTGACAGCGGGGTCAGCGCGAGCTGGATCCCCGCCAGCCCGGCGGCTGCCAGCCCGTGGGCGGCGGCAGTGACCTGCTCGGCGAGCGCCTGCCGCTCGAACGTCTGGCTGCCCCGGTCCCGCCCGGCTGTCACCAGGCCGAACAGGCTGAAATGGGCGAAGCTGCCGGGCCCGCTGAACTGCTGTGCCCGCACCACCCGCTGGGTGGCCGCCAGCCGCACCGTGGCGTCCCGGTCCTGGACCCGGCGGGCGGCGGCCTCCAGCGCCAGCGCGTTGGTCGGGTCGGCGGCGACCTCGCCCGCCCGCATGGCGGTGACCACCTTGTGCTGGCTGACCGTGCCCAGGGCCGAATGCGTGGCCAGCGGCACCAGCGGCGCCAGGGTCACCAGCTCGACGTCGGGGGGCAGGCACCGCAGCAGCGCGTCCTCGGCACGGCGCAGTGACCGGCAGGACAGCGTGCCCGGCCGGACGAACCGGTCGCTGCCGTACCGGCGCAGCACGCTGGCCGGGGTCTCCCGCGCCGCCCGCCGCCGGGCCACCTCCAGCATCACCGTGGTGAAATCGCTGCCGCTCAGCGCCGACAGCCGCTCGACCACCTCCGCCCCGCCGATCGGCAGCACCCGGGCCAGCGCCTCCCGCGGCCCCACCGCCGCGCTGGTCATCGCGCCGTCATCCATACCGCGATCCTGCCGAACCCCGGCCGCTGCCGCACCCGTGGGACCGTGTGGCGATGTCACCGGGGCGGACGGTACCCGGCTGCACCACCCGGGTGTTCATCCCGCGCAGCCGCAGCTGCCGGCCGGCGCGGGAGTTGACAAAGCGCATCGCCTCGGTGCCGAACCGCTCGACGAATTTCGCGCAGCCAAGATGCGGGGCTTCGCTGACCTCCAGCACGGCGCGGCCTACCGCGAGCAGGCTGCCCGCTGGGAGATTGTCAACGCTGAGATCGAAGTCAACATAGATCTGGTCGCCTGCCAGCGCCATCCGGTCCGTCCCACCCGCGACAAGCTCGGCCACCCGGGCGTTCATCACGGTCACCTGCCGCTGCGGGTCAGCCGATCCGTCCGGCATGCCCGTGCTGCCGCGGGCGAGCCAGTTGTCCCCGGCGAGCCCCGCCACCAGGTCGAGCATCGCCTCGCCCGGCAGTTCCCGCACGCCCACCGCCGGCCGGCGGACCACCAGGACGACCTGGCCAGCATCCCATGGCGAATCACGGATCCGGCCAAGCCCGGC
>DATKRG010000092.1:0-1086 GCA_035532275.1 Streptosporangiaceae bacterium
CAGGCCGCTGCCATCGCGGAGAGCAGTTGCCAGGGGATGATTACCCGCACCGTGGGGGCCAGCCCGGACAGGCCGGCCCTCAGTCCGGTCACGGTGATCGCGGTCACGGCCGCGGCGAGCAATATCCCGATGCCGGCCACGAGGGTGGCCTCCAGGCCGATCATGCGCAGCACCTGCCGGGGAGTGGCGCCTGCCAGGCGGAGCATGCCAAACTCGCGGGCCCGGTTGCCGGTCGCCATGGCGAGGGTGTTCGCGATGGCGATGGCGGAGTAGGCCAGGGTCAGGGCGAGCACGGCGATCAGCAGCAGGTTGGTGACGCGGTTCTGCAGGGCGTTGGCTGCCGACGCGTATGCCGCCGCCGAGGTGACTGTGCCGCCTCCGGCCGCCGCCGCTGCGCGCAGCGGGCCGAGGTTGGCCTTACCGGCCAGGCGCAGGTACACCTGGCTGGCGATCGGCGCCGCGGTGTGGGCGTCGCGCAGCGCCCAGGGCAGCAGCAGGGTCTGGGCAAGGTCGATCTGGTTCGCGAGCACCGCGACCACCCGCAGCCGGACCGGGGCCGAGTCGCCCAGCCACATGGTGGCGGTCTGGCCCAGCCGCCAGCTGCCGGCCGGAACGGCCACCGTGTCGGTGCCGGTAAGCGCGGCCAGACTGCCGGCCGTCACCGGCAGCCTGAGCACCCCGCCTGCGCCGGGTCCGCCGAGATACTGGCCGGTCCAGGTCTCCACGTCTTCGCCGCTTCGCACGAAGACGCTCGTGTCCGTCACCGGGACCGCCGATCTGACGCCGGGAACCGCCCGGATCGCCGCGATCGTCGGGTCTGCGATGCCGGTGCCGCCGCTGGGCGTGACCATGGCGGATGTGGTTATCCGGTGCTGGGCCGCGGCCTGCTGGGTGCCGGCGAGGGTGTCGGTGCCGGCCAGCGCCGCCCCGGCGATGCCGAGGGTGACCAGGATCGGCGCGGCGGTGGCCACCGTCCGCCGGACCGCGGTCAGCGCGCCGCGGGTGGCCAGCATCCCTGTTGCGCCCCGGCTGGCGGCAAGCGGCATGCCGAGCAGCCGGGTCAGCGGCCGGACCAGCGCTGGTGCG